>NZ_CM001466.1:4513391-4695619 GCF_000231055.2 Saccharomonospora azurea NA-128
GTCCACGGCCTGCGCCGCGGCACCGTGCAGCTGGGCGCCCAGCGGCGGCGCCTGCAGCGCCGCGCTGCGCACCAGCACCGAGAGCACCGGATTCTGCTTGTGCGGCATGGTCGACGATCCGCCCCGGCCGGGGGCGGTGCCCTCGCGCACCTCGCCGATCTCCGGCCTGCCGAGCAGCGTGACGTCGGTGGCGACGACGCCGAGTGCGTCACACACCCCGACGAGCGCGTCGCCGAGGTCGGTGATCGGCCGTCGCCGGGTGTGCCAGGGCAGCCCGGGCCAGCGCAGGTCGAGCTCGGCGGCGAACGCCCGCGCCACGGCCACCGGATCCGGGGCGAACTCCGACACCAGCGCGAGAGTGCCCGCGGCGCCGCCGCACTGCACCGGGAGCCCACGCCGCACGGCCTGGACGGCGTCCGAAGCGTCGAGGACACCGGCGAGCCACTGCGCGGCGGTGAGGCCGAAGGTGACCGGGACCGCGTACTGCGTGAGCGTCCGGCCGGGCATGACGTCGTCCCGGTGGCGGGAGGCCAGCGCGGCGAGGTGCTCCGCTGCCGCGCGCAGCTCGGTGCCGACGCGGCCGAGCGCCTGGCGGGCGACGAGCACCAGCGCGGTGTCGAGGACGTCCTGGCTGGTCAACCCTCGGTGCAGCAGGCCCGCGAGCGCGTCGTCGCCGACGGCCGCCCGCAGGGCCTTGACCAGCGGCACCACCGGGTTGCCCGCGCCCTCGGCGTCGCGCGCGAGGGTGTCCGCGTCGAGGTCGGCGGTCGCGACCCGCTCGGCCACGCGCTCGGCGTCCGCGGGGCCGAGGACACCGGTGGTCGCGAGCGCGCGGAGCCAGGCGATCTCCACGGTGCGCATCGCGCCGAGCAGGGCGTGGTCGTCGACCAGACCGTCGGCCCGATGCGCTCCGGGTTCGAGCAGCCCACTCATCGGCCGTGAGCCGGGAAGGTGAGGAACACGGTCTCCCGCTCGCCCTGCAGGTGGATGTCGTGGGTGAGGCTGCCGTCGTCGTCGCGCATCGCCACCAGTGTGCGGCGGCGTTCGGCGGGCAGCGAGGCGAGCAGCGGATCGGCGTCGGTCGCGGGACCGGGCAGGTAGATGCGGGTGAAGAGCCGGTCCAGCAGGCCGCGCGCGAACACGGTCACGGCGAAATGAGCGGCCGTGCCCTCGCGGGTGGGGCCGGGCTCGACGGTGGTGATCGCGTAGCGGCCGCCGGAGTCGGTGGCCACCCGGGCCCAGCCGGTGAACACCCCGCTGCGCCGGAGGGACCCTTCGACGCGGGGAATCCGACCGGACGTGTCGGCCTGACGGATTTCGAGGAGCGCGTCGGGCACCGGTGCCCCGGAGCCGTCGTAGACCGTGCCGTGCAGCCGGATCGTGCCGGGCACGCCGGGCGGAGCCGGGTGCGGGCCGTCGGCGTAGGGCAGGGCGTAGTGGAAGAACGGGCCGACGGTCTGGCCGGGGGTCGGAACGAGGTCACGCATCGTCGGCCTCCTGCTCGATGGGGGTGGCGTGCGCGCCGGTGAGCACGATGTCCCAGCGGTACCCGGTGGCCCACTCGTGGGTGGTGAGCTCGTGGTCGTAGGTCGCGACGAGCCGGTCGCGGGCCTTCTGGTCCGTGATCGACTGGTAGATCGGGTCCAGGGCGAACAGCGGATCGCCCGGGAAGTACATCTGCGTCACCAGTCGCTGGGTGAACTCCCGTCCGAACAGCGAGAAGTGGATGTGTGCGGGGCGCCAGGCGTTGTGGTGGTTGCGCCACGGGTACGGGCCGGGCTTGATCGTGGTGAACCGGTACCAGCCGTCGTCGTCGGTCAGGCACCGCCCCGCGCCGTGGAAGTGCGGATCGAGCGGAGCCGGGTGCTGGTCACCCTTGTGCACGTAGCGTCCGGCCGCGTTGGCCTGCCAGATCTCGACCAGCTGGCCGCGCACGGGACGCCCGTCCGCGTCGAGCACCCGGCCGGTCACGACGATCCGTTCCCCGATGGGCTCACCCTGGGGATGGAGTGTGAGGTCGGCCTCAGTCGGGTCTACATCGGACTGGCCGAACACCGGGGCGGCCAGCTCGACGTCCTCGGGGTCCACGACCAGAGGTCGCTTCGTGGGGTGCCGGAGCAGCGAGCTCCGGTAGGGCGGGAAGTCCAGACGGGTCCGGGTCTCGCCGGGGTCGGCCGATGCGTGGATCCGTGCGATCTCGTCGGAGATCGACCGCTGCGTTGCGGGCGTCATGGCGACATCGTGCGTCGAACCGGGGGCCAACGACTACAGTGGGATTTCACTGAGTGAAAGGACCGCGCATGGCCGGCAACGTGTCGACTCCCGGTGCCACGGTGGTCTCGCGGGTGTTGTCGGTGCTGTACGCGTTCGACGACCGGCATCGACGCCTCACCGCGACCGAGGTGGCACGGCGGACGGGGCTGCCCGTGCCGACGGCGCACCGGCTGCTCCGGGAGCTCGTGGCGGGCGAGGCGATCACGCGTGGCGCCGACGGCCGGTACGCCATCGGCCGCCGGTTGTGGGACGTCGGAATGCTCGCCCCCGAGCAGACCGAACTCCAGCACGTCGCCTCGCCGTTCCTCAGCGACATCCACGCGGCCACGCGCGCGACCGTGCACCTCGGGGTCCGCGACGGGATGGAGGTCCTGTACCTGGACCGGCTCTCCGGGCGGGCGTCGGTGCCGGTGGTGAGCCGGGCCGGTTCCCGCCTCCCCCTGCACCCGACCGGCGTCGGCAAGGTGCTGCTCGCGCACGCGCCGGAGGAGCTGTGCGAGCGCTACCTCGCCGGGCCGCTGCGCAGGCCGACGATCCACACGATCACGCACCCCGACAGGCTGCGCCGTCAACTCGCGGCCGTGCGCCGAGACGGCTACGCGACCACGGCCGACGAGATGACGTTGGGTGCCTGCTCGATCGCCGTGCCGATAGCCCGGGCGCGGGCCGAGCGCGGCTCGGGCGCCGTCGAACACGAGGTCGTGGCGGCGCTGGGGATCGTCGTGCCCTCGCTCAAGCGGGAGCGCACGCGCCTGCTGGCCGCGTTGCAGGTGGCCGCCCAAGGGATCGGGCGGAGCCTGCCCTGAGCCCGGCGCCCGTGCATCGAGTGGTGAGACACCGCGCGGCAACTGTCGGCAACTAGTTGTCGTCGTCGCAGAGGCGACCGTAGTAGTCCGCTCGAACGGCAACTAGTTGCCGGGAGTTGCCTCCGGCCGGGCCGGACCCGTCGAGTCGCGGACGACGAGGTGGGTCTCGAAGGTCGGCGACGGCAGGTCGGTCAGCTGCCCGGTCAGACTCTCGTGGACGCTGTCCACGGCCCGTCGCCCCAGCCTGTCGGAGGGGCCGCCGATCGTGGTCAGCGCGGGCACGGTGAGATCGGCGCCGAAGATGTCGTCAGACCCCACGAGGCTGCGGTCCTCCGGCAACCGCACACCGCTGGCCTGCAGGTACCGGAGAGCCCCGAGGGCCATGAGGTCGTTGTAGGCGATGGCGGCACCGGCGCGGCTCAGGACGAACGCGTCCGCCGCCTCACGCCCGCCCTGCCGGTTGGGGCCGAACGGACCCAGGAACGTGGCACGCAGGCCCAGTGAGGTCGCCTCGTCGTGCACCGCCCGCCAACGCTGGCCGTTGACCCACGAGTTGCGCGGACCCGACAGGTAGGCGATGTGCCGGTGTCGGAGAGCCGCGAGGTGGCGAGGATGCCGGCGCTGGTGGTGGCGAGCAGGCGCCGCAGGTTGCTGGCCTCCACCAGCGCCGACTCGTCGCTGTCGGCGAGCGCGAGGGTGTAGTCGAGCTCGATCGCGCGGGCCTGTGCCGCTTTGATCAGCGGCGCGTAGTACGGGTTGGACACGTCGGTGACCACCAGCGTGATCGTGCGGGCCCGTCCGGGTGCCTCGGCCCTGGCGATCGGCCGGGGCTCGTACCCGATCCGGCGAGCGGCCGCGCGCACCAGCTCCCGCGTGGCGGGGCTGACCCGGCTGGGATTGCTGAACGTGCGCGACACGGTGGACGCGGCGAGGCCGCACTCCCGTGCGACGTCGCGGTCAGAGGACGTTTCCGGCCCGGTGTCTTCAGCCGAGGAGGATCAGCCGTGCTCATCGACCGCGTCGACGTCAACGTCACCAGCCCGGGCCGCAACTTCGTGACCCTGAAGATCACGACGAAGGACGGGATCACCGGCTACGGCGACGCCACTCTCAACGGTCGGGAGCTGTCGGTCGCGAGTTACCTGCGCGATCACCTGGCGCCGCTGCTGACCGGACGCGATGCGCACCTGATCGAGGACACGTGGCAGTACCTGTACCGCGGTGGCTACTGGCGGCGCGGCCCGGTGACGATGGCGGCGATCGCGGCCGTGGACACCGCGCTGTGGGACATCAAGGCCAAAGCCGCGGGCATGCCGCTCTACCAGCTGCTCGGCGGGGCCGGCCGCGACCGCTGCCTCGTGTACGGCCACGCCAGCGGTGCCGACCTGCCGGAACTGAAGGAGTCGATCCACGAACACCTGGAGCTCGGGTTCAGGGCGATCCGGATCCAGACGGGTGTTCCCGGGCTGGACTCCGTGTACGGCGTGGCGTCGAGCAAGGCGGCCTCGGTCGGGGACTCGGGACGCTACGACTACGAGCCCGCGCGGCGGTCGGCGCGCCCGGCGGAGGAGCGGTGGGACACCCGCGCGTACCTCCGCCACGTGCCGTCGGTGTTCGAGGAGGTGCGCAACACCTTCGGCGAGGAGCTCGCGCTGCTGCACGACGCCCACCACCGGCTGACGCCCCTGCAGGCCGCGCGGCTCGGCAAGTCGCTGGAGCCGTACGACCTGTTCTGGCTGGAGGACGTCACCCCGGCCGAGAACCAGGAGGCGCTACGACTGGTGCGGCAGCACACCATCACGCCGCTGGCGATCGGCGAGGTGTTCAACACGATCTGGGACTACCAGACGCTCATCAGCGAGCAGCTCATCGACTACGTCCGCTCACCCGTCACGCACGCGGGCGGCATCACGGGCGTGAAGAAGATCGCCGACTACGCCGCGATGTACCAAATCAAGACGGGCATGCACGGGCCGACCGACGTCTCGCCCGTCGGGCAGGCCGCCGCCGTGCACCTGGGCATCGCCCTGCACAACTTCGGCATCCAGGAGTACATGATCCACAGCGAGCGGACGCGGGAGGTCTTCGGATCGACCCTGGAGTTCGCCGACGGTGGCCTGAAGCCGAGCGACGAACCGGGCCTGGGCGTCCACCTCGACGAGCGGCTCGCGGCCGACCACCCGTACGAGCCCGCGTACCTGCCGACGAACCGCCTGCTCGACGGCACGGTGCACGATTGGTGGTCTTGCTCCGCCGCGCCGCGCCGCGCCGGGCCGGGTCTGGTCCGGAGGCCCGGCGCCGCGTTCCCCCAGCCGGCCGTCGTCACACCGCCGTTTCGGCGGGCGCGGCTGTTCCGAGCTCGGCGAGCAACTCGGCCGCGTCGAGCACTCGCGCGCACCGGCTGCCCGCGTACTCCAGCGCGAGCCGGTGTTCCGCCGGGCCGAAGTCGGCGACGCCGTCGGCGAGGAAGAACGGCTGGATGTCGTGCGAGAACGCCTCGATGGCGGTGGCGAGACAGCCGACGTGGGCGTAGACGCCGCCGATCACCAGCTGGTCGCGACCCGCCTCGGTCAGGCGGGAGAGCAGGTCGCTGTGGCAGAACGCGCTGTAGCGCCATTTCGTCAGCACCACGTCGCCGGGGGCGGGCGCGAGGGGGTCGACGACGGCCCGATCCTCGGGACTGGCGACCATGCCGGGGCCCCAGAAGTCCTTGAGCAGACCCCGCTGCTCGTCGGTCATCGAGCCGGGCTGGGCCGTGTAGAAGACGGGGACGCCCCACTCGGCGCAGCGGTCGCGCACGGCGACGAGGTTGTCGAGCAGTTCCCGGTAGGGCGACTCGGTGGGGGAGAACGGGCGGAGGAAGTACCGCTGCATGTCGTGGATCAACAGCGCGAGCCGCGACGGCTCGGGCCGCCAGTGCTTCGGTCCGCGCTCACCGTCCGGCAGGCTCGGCAGGGTGTACGGGTGGATGGAGCCGATTCCCACGGCTGTCCCCTTTCAGGTCGGATACGACGGCGGTGCGCGGCTCAGACGCCGAGCGCCGCACCACCGTCGACGTAGAGGTCCTGCATCGTGATCTGAGCTGCCCGGTCGGAGAGCAGGAACCGTACGGATTCGGCGACGTCGTCGGCCGAGCCGACCCGGCCCAGCGGGATGCCCACGCGGAACCGGTCGGGATCGCCCTGCACGGTCTGCCGCTCGTTGCCGCCCGACGAGTCCCACAGGGTGCGCAGCATCGCGGTGTCGGTCGAGCCCGGTGCGACCACGTTGCAGCGGATGCCGTGTGGGGCCAGTTCGAGGCCCAGACATTTGGTGAACGCGGTCACCGCCGCCTTCGAGGTAGCGTAGGCGCCCATTCCGGCCCGCGGCACGCCTGCGGCGTTCGAGGCGACGGTCACGATCGCGCCGTGTCCGCGCGGGACCATGTACCGGGCGACGGCACGGCAGACGTAGAAGGCGCCGGTGGTGTTGACCGCCATCGTCCGGGCCCACTCGTCGTCCGAAGTAGACAAGATGTCGGCCGGGTGCAGCACGCCTGCGGCATGGGCGAGGCCCGTGATCGGCCCGAGCTCGACCTCCACCCGCTCGACAGCCTGCGCGACGGACGCGCTGTCGGTGATGTCGGCCGGCGCTGCTCGCACATCAAGCCCGTCCTCGCGCAGGGTCCGCACGGCCGAGTCGAGCTCGTCCTCGCGCCGGTCGGAGGCGGCGACGACCGCGCCGTCCCGGGCCAGCAGGCGCGCGATCGCCAGACCGATCCCACCCGCGGCGCCGGTCACCAGATGGACGGGGCGCTCCTCGTCAGTTCCGGACATGGTGTGCCTCCTCGCTCGTCGCGGCCGAGAACTCCCTGGCCAGTTCGATGGCTTGCTCACTGTTCAGGCGGGGGTCGCACGCGGTGGAGTAGGCGGGCACGCCCACCCGGTCGAGCTCGCTGTCGTCGGCGACGCATTCGCCGACGGCCTCGGGCGTCGCTTCGAGATGCAGTCCCGCGGCCCGGACGCGCGCCGCGTCGAGGACTTCGCGGAACAGCCTGATCTCCCGCCGCATGGTGTGCACGAGACGGGTCTTGCGCCCGTCGGGTGCGGTGATGGTGTTGCCGTGCATGGGATCGCACAACCAGATCACCGGGTGTCCGGCGTCCCGGACGGCGGCGACCAGCCCGGGAAGCACTTCCGCGACCCGGTCGGCACCGAGCCGCGCGATGAGGGTCAGCCTCCCGGGACTGCGATGCGGGTCGAGACGTGCGCAGAGCGCGAGCAGCTCCTCGGGCGTCATGCGAGGGCCGATCTTGCACGCCACGGGGTTGACCACAGTGGACAGCAGACGGATGTGGGCGCCGTCGAGCTGGCGGGTGCGCTCGCCGACCCACGGCAGGTGGGTGGAGGTCAACAGGGGACGGTTCCACGGATCGCGGCGGAGGAACGGGGTCTCGTAGTCGAGCAACAGCGCCTCGTGGCTGGTCCACAGTCGGCGGTGTGGCCGCGATCCGTCCTCGGCCGCCCGTTCCCTCAGCGTGGTGGCCGCGTCGAGGGCCGCGTGGTAGCAACTGAGCAGCCGGTTGGGGTCGGGACGTCGCGCCTCGGGGTCGGCCTCACCCGCGTTGACCGCGAAGCCGCGGAACACGGGCAGCAGCATGTCGCCGACCTCCTCCCAGTCCTGGGAGCGCGGTTTGCCGAACTGCCCGGCGATACGGCCGACGCGCACGACGTCGCCGCCGTCGGGTGCCAGCGCGCCGGCGAGGTCGTCCACGAGCGCGGCCTTGGCGGAGACCCGCGACGGTGTGCACTGCGCCGGATCCTCCGCGCAGTCACCCGCCTGGATCATGCTCGCCGACCCCGTGGCCACCTCGGCGAGCAGGGAACGCAGTGTCTCGATCTCGTGCCACTCCGCGACGGCGGGCAGTACCTGAAGCGTGCGGCGGACCGCTTCGACCGGTGCCTCGGACGGCCACTCGGGCTGTTGCCGCGCGGGGAGGTCGAACCAGCGGGGATCGTCCTCGAGCAGGTCGGCGGTCGCGGTCGAATCCTTCAGTTCCATGTTTGTCCGTGTCTCTTTCGCCGACGGTGTCTGGAGCGCGCTTCACGAGATCGGCACGCCACGCAGATTGTCGAAGCGCGCCGGTCACCGAGGGAACTGTGCGGACGAGCAGTCTGAATGTCCGGAATACCGACGTGGCGACGGGAAACCGCTGGTCACTCTCGCCGCCGACCGGCCGCCGCCGCTGCTCCGCACGAACGGTCACCGTGGTGATCGCTCGACCGGCCCCTCGTCGCACTGTGTGGTCGATGAGCAGGCGAGGGCCAGAACAGCGAAGTGTGACGGTGATCTCGTCCACTCTGGTCAATCGCACCCATGTGAACGGGTAGTTGCCCGCGTCCCGGAAGCGCCCCAGAGTCGGACGTACCCGCGGCCGAGCCGGTCGTCCACCACAGCACGAGCGAGGAGCACCTGTCATGGCTGCCACCGATCCGGCCACCCTGTGGCGACGTGCCGAAGCAGCTCCTGGCTGGGCGGTGCTCCACCGCCCCGACGCGACCGGCGCCGATCGTGTGGAGATCCTCTTCGGCGACGTGGTCGCACTGGATCGGCTGGCCGAGCTCGACGACCTCACCGAGCGAGCGACCGAACCGGGACCGGGTGCCGGACACCGACTGCTGGTGGCCGTGCCGTTCCGCCAGGCTGCCGAGCGGGGTTTCGAGTGTGTCGACGACGGGACACCACTGGCGGCACTCGCGATACGCGATGAATACGACGCCGCGCTCGACGATGTGCTCGCGACCCTGCCCGACGATCCGGTCCAGGTCGGCGAGGCCGGGTTCGAGCTGGACGACGACGCCTACGCCCACGCCGTGGCACAGGTGATCGAGCACGAGATCGGGCGCGGTGTCGGGGCCAATTTCGTGCTCAAGCGCTCGTTTCGGGCTCAGCTCGACGACTTCTCCCCGAGGACCGCGCTGGCGACCTTCCGCAGGCTGCTGTCGAACGCGACGGGGGCCTATTGGACGTTCCTGGTGCGGCTGGGCGATCGCCTGCTGATCGGCGCCACGCCCGAACGCCACGTGACGTTGTCCGACGGGACGATGACGATGAACCCCATCAGCGGGACCTACCGGTATCCGGCCGAGGGACCGGACACCGAGGACGTCCTGCGCTTCCTCGCCGACGGCAAGGAGACCGACGAGCTCTACATGGTCGTCGACGAGGAGCTCAAGATGATGGCCCGGCTGTGCTCTCCGGGTGTGCGGGTGCGGGGACCGTTCCTCAAGGAGATGCGGTGGCTCGCCCACACCGAGTACTTCCTCGGCGGGGAGACCGACCGAGGGGTGGCCGACGTACTCCGCGAGACGCTGTTCGCGCCCACGGTGGTGGGTTCGCCGTTGGAGAGCGCGTTCCGGGTCGTGTCCCGCTACGAGGGACGTGGCCGGGGCTACTACAGCGGCGTCCTCGCGCTGGTCGGCCGGGATGTGGCCCACCAGCCCACACTGGACTCCGCGATCCTCATCCGCACAGCGGAGATCGACTCGACCGGAGCTCTCGACCTCGGTGTGGGAGCGACCCTGGTGCGGCACTCCGACCCCGCGGGCGAGGCGCGGGAGACCTGGGCGAAGTCGGCCGGCATGCTGGCCGCGTTGGGGATCGGTGAGGCGACGTCGGGGACGCGTGTCTCCGCGAGGCCGGCACCGGGGCTGAGCGCGGATCTCCGCATCGCGAACGCGCTCGCCGAACGCAACTCGGGTCTGGCCGAGTTCTGGTTCTCCACGCCCCGACCACGGTCTGCCCATCGCGGAGCGCGGGTGCTCGTGGTCGACGCCGAGGACCACTTCACCGGCATGCTGGACCACCAGCTCCGGCACTGCGGGCTGGACGTGCGCACCCTCGACTACACCGACGTCACCACGGTCGAGGGGTACGACCTGGTGGTGCTGGGACCCGGTCCGGGAGACCCGACCGACGGGCATGACCCGAAGATCGCGCGGTTGCGCGGGCTGGCCCGCGACCTGCTGGGCAGGGTGCCGTTGCTGGCGGTGTGCCTCGGGCATCAGGCGCTGGCGTCGGTGCTGGGCTTCAAGCTGGCGCGGAAGGCCGTGCCGAGCCAGGGCCAACGCAGGACGATCGACTACTTCGGCTCGCCCGCGCAGGTCGGGTTCTACAACACCTACACCGCCGTGTCGCTGCTCGACACCGTCCAGGCCGTGGTCCCGGGAGGTGTGGTCGAGGTGGCCCGCGATACCGCGACCAACGAGGTCCACGGGCTCCGCGCCCCGGGACTGCGTTCGGTGCAGTTCCATCCGGAGTCGGTGCTCTCCCGGGACGGGTTCTCGATCCTGCGCGCGGCGGCCGAAGCACTGCTCGACGAAGGCGTGCCCGCCGGGCGCGACGCGATGACCGTGGAAGGACGGCGATGATCACCATCACGCACACGCAGACCGTGGGGGCTTCTCCCGACCAGTGGGAGCACTGCCTCGAACGCCTGGAGCGGAAAGCGCGCGCCCCCATGGGATTCGTTCCCGCGATCGTCGGATGTTCGGTGCTCGCCGAATACGACGACGGATTCCTTCGGAGGATCGAACTACCGGACGGAACCCGACTGCGGGAACGCGTGTTCGTCCATTCGGCCGACCATTTCGTCTTCGACCAGGTCGACGATCCGGATCTGACCGCGATCGAAAATCGCCTCACCGTATCGGAGGGGGAAATCAGGTTCACAATTCGCGTCACACTGTCCGCGAAGGGCACCGAACGCGCCTTCGGCGATGTCGAATGGTTCCGGGGCACCCACGACTACTTCGGCAGCACGGTCGAGTCCATCGTGGCCGGATTGGCGGCCCACCGGGACTGAGACGGCGTCCGCGCCCCACAAAGGCCCCCGCGTCACCGCGACGCGGGGGCCTTTTGTGTGCGGGAACACTGTTCGCTCGACCGATCCTGATCAGGTGAGCGGCATCGCGTCCCACACGTGTGTCGGGGAGGTCGGGCCGACTGGTCGAACGAACAGTTCGATTCCGCACCGGGCGCACCTAACGTTGATCACGTCATCGGGTGCTCGAACCGTCCCGCAGTTCGAGGAAAGTGAAACGCATGCGCCGAATCGTGTTGAAATACGGTGGCAGTTCTCTGGCCACGATCGAGAACGTGTGGCACGTGGCCGAGCTGGTGCACGACGTCGTGCGGCAGGGCCAGACGCCCGCAGTCGTGGTTTCGGCGCGGGGCGACACCACGGACGAGCTCGTCGCGACGGCGGAGCGGTTCTCCGGGGCCGCCGAGCACACGGCCGCCCTCGCCCGGGAACGCGACCAGCTCCTCGCGTGCGGGGAGATCTCCTCGGCCGCCCAGCTCGCACTCGCGCTGCGTTCCCGTGGGGTCGAGGCGGAGTCGCTGACCGGTGCTCAGGCCGGCCTGTCGGTGAGCGGGCCGCACGGCTCCGGGGTGATCGAGGAGATCGACGCGTCGCGGGTGCGGGCGAACCTCGATGCGGGCCGGGTCGCGGTCGTCGCGGGATTCCAGGGAACCAACGCGCACGACGACGTGACGACCCTCGGGCGCGGCGGATCGGACACGACGGCGGTGGCTCTGGCGGTCGCCCTCGACCGTGCCCGGTGCGTTCTCAACACCGATGTGGACGGAGTGTTCAGCGCCGATCCCTCTCTCGTGCCGGACGCGCGTCTCTTCTCGACGGTGAGCGGGGACGTGCTCTGCGAGATGGCGTTCGGCGGCGCGCGAGTCGTGCACCCGCGTGCGGCGGAGCTGGCGCAACTTTTCGGCATCGAGCTGTGGGTTCGCAACACCTTCACCGACCGACCCGGTACCCGCGTCCTGAGCGGAGGAAGCAGCATGATCGAAACCGCACCGGCCGCGCACGCCGTGGTGCACGACGGCGATGTCGCCTACCTCTCGGTCCACCCGCTCGGTGCCGAACCGGAACCGGGCGAGGCCGGTCCGCGCGAGCTGGTGGCCGAGGCCCTCGCCGCGGCGGGTGTGCCGGCCGACTTCGTCGGCGACACCCGGCTGGGCGCTGACGTGGCCGTGGGGCTCGCGGTGTCCTCGTCCGCGGCGACTCCGGTCGCGGAGGCGGTCACCGCGGCGTTCACCCGCGCCGGCCGCAAGGTCCGAGTGGACACCGTCGGTTCGCTGGCGACGGTGTCGTTGGTGGGCTCCGGCCTGCTCAGCAGGCCGCGCTGCCTGGCCGACGCGCTCGCCGCGCTGCGCGAGGCCCGGGTGATCCCGCTGGCCTGCACCACGACCCAATCCCGTTGCACCGTGCTGGTCCGTGACGAGGACACGGGGACCGCGGTCCGTGCCCTGCACGACGCCTTCGAGCTCGACGCTCGGGCCCGGACCGATTCCACCCTCGTCTCAGCGAGCTGAATCCGACCTGACAAACGAACGGAGGACAAAGGTGTACTCGTACGGAACGTTCGGGCGGCGGTTACGGCTGCGTCGGCTGAACCGCACCCCCGACCAGCGGTTGTTCGTCGTGCCCCTGGACCACTCGATCACCATCGGCCCGGTGACGCCGAACGGTGGGTTGAACTCGCTGGTGCGCACGATCAGCGCCAACGGCGCCGACGCGATCGTGCTGCACAAGGGCACGCTCCGGCAGGTCGACCACGCCGTGTTCGCCGACACCGCGCTGATCGTGCACCTCAACGCGAGCACCGTCCACGCGAGCGACCCGGACGCCAAGTACCTCGTCGCGAGCGTCGAGGAGGCCGTCAGTGCGGGCGCGGACGCGGTGAGCGTGCACGTCAACATCGGTTCCCCCGCGGAGAGTCAGCAGGTCGCGGATCTCGCCACGGTGGCGCGCGACTGCGACCGCTGGAGCGTTCCGCTGCTGGCGATGATGTATCCGCGAGGTCCGCAGATCGACTCCGGCGACGCCGACCTGATCGTGCACGCGGCGACCGTGGCCACCGACCTCGGTGCCGACTTCGTCAAGCTGCCGCTTCCCACCCGGTTGGACGAGGTCACCGACATCGTCGCCCGGTGCCCGGTTCCGGCCCTGTTCGCCGGCGGCGCTCGCCGGGAGGGTGGCGAGGGCGTCGTGGGTCACGTCCGCACGGTGATGCGGGCGGGCGCGGCGGGAGTCGCGATCGGCCGCAACATCTTCCAGTCCACCGACGTGGCGGCCACGACGCGCGCCGTCGCCGCCGCGGTGCACGAGAACAAGGACACCACCCCGCGCCTCGACCGGCTCGCGATGGAACCCGTCGGCGGCTGACCGCTCCACCTCCCGACCGTCCGTCACCGTTCGCCCCAGAAGGAGAAGCCATGAAACTGTGCTGGATCGACATCGGCCGTGTCACCGAGGCCAAAGACGCCATCACCGAGGAGGCCCTGCACCACCGGGTCGACGGCATCGTCAGCCGCGACGCCGCCGACCTGGCCTCGCTGCCTCCCACCGCGCAGCGGGTGCTCGACGCCACCGGTGCCGACCTGGAGCGGGTCCTCGAATCGATCGACACCGACACCGTGGACCTCGTCATGATCGACCCGGTGACGCAGGGCAGCACGAGCGAGCTGGCGCGCCGGTACGAGGGCGTGCACTTCGCGGCGTTCGTGAACGTCGTCGACTCCTCGTCGCTGGACCTGGCCTGCGAGCTGGCGCGCACGGAACAGTGGAGTGTCATCCGCTTCCGCGACCCGACGAAGATCCCGCTGGAGATCGTCCTGGCCGCGGCGGACAAGGCACAGGGCAGCATCATCACCGAGGTCAGCGACGTCGAAGAGGCCGAGATCGTGTACGGCGTGCTCGAACACGGCTCCGACGGCGTGCTGATGACACCGAGCCGGGTCGGCGAGGCGAGCGAGCTGAAGGCCGCCGCCGTGACGACCGTCAGCGACCTCGAACTGGCCGAGCTGGAGGTCACCGGGATCCGGCACGTGGGCATGGGCGACCGCGCGTGCATCGACACCTGCAGCTATCTGCGGGAGGACGAGGGCATCCTGGTGGGGTCGCTGTCGAAGGGCATGATCCTGTGCGTCAGCGAGACGCACCCGCTGCCGTACATGCCGACCCGTCCGTTCCGGGTCAACGCCGGCGCCATCCACTCGTACACGATGGGCGAGAACGGGCGCACGAACTACCTCAGCGAGCTCCACGCGGGCAAGAAGGTCGTCGCCGTGGACGTCAAGGGACGCACCCGCACGGTCACGGTCGGCCGCGTCAAGATCGAGTCGAGGCCGCTGCTCGCGGTGGACGCCGTGGCCAAGGACGGCACCGTGGTCAACCTGATCCTCCAGGACGACTGGCACGTCCGTGTGCTCGGACCCGGCGGCGTGGTGTTCAACTCCACCGAGCTCAAGCCCGGCGACATCCTGCTCGGCCACCTGCCGACGCACGATCGCCACGTCGGGTACCCGATCAACGAGTTCTGCCGGGAACAGTGAGTACGCGCCACACCGGCCGCGTGTTCGACTTCCACGCGCGGCTGCCACCGAGACCCGGCGCCGCCCGTACCCTACTGGCCACAATGGACCGGCATGGCATCGGGCGGGCCGTGGTGTGCGCGGGTGGGACCGTGAAGCCGGACACGCTGTCGCGGTGGCTGATCGACGGCGGCCACACCGAGACCGGTGCCGACAACGACGCCGTCCTCGCCGCCTGCGAGGGCGAAGGCGACCGGCTCGTGCCGTTCTACTTCGCCAACCCGCACGAACCGCTCGCCCGGTATCTCGACCGGGCGAGCGGGTTCCGCGGGGTCGAGGTCTCGCCCGCCGTGCACGGTGTCGCGCTGACCGACACGCGCGTGCGGTCGATCGCCGACGCGGCGGGGGAGTACGGGCACCCGTTCTACACGGTCTGCCTGTCGCGTCCCGGGTGCGGCGTGACCGAGTTCGCCGCACTCGCGCGAGAGTTCCCGAACACCACGTTCGTGCTCGGGCACCTCGGTATCGGCAACATCGACTTCCACGCGGTGAACCTGGTCCGCGACCTCGCCAACGTGGTCGTCGAGACCTCCGGGGGCTATTCGAGTGTGGCGGCGGCCGCGGTGGAGCGGCTCGGCGCCGACCGTGTCCTGTTCGCCGGGGAGTACCCGCTGCAGGACCACGCGGTGGAACTGGCGAAGATCGCCGCGCTCGAACTGTCGGACGTCGACGCGGAACGCGTGCTGTACGGCAACGCGCTCCGAATTCTGGGAGAGGAAGGGGAACGAGCGAGATGACTTTGGCGAAGGCGCGGACGTCCGACCACGAGGTGGCGCTGCGCACGGAGTTCACGGGCTGGAGCGACCTCGACGAACTCGCGGCCCGTCAGGACGCGCAGCTGCGGACGACGTTCGAGTGGGCGGCGCGGTCCCCGTTCTACCGCGGGCGCTTCGGGACGACGGGCGTTCCGCGGACCCGGGCCGACCTGCAGCGCCTCGCACCGACCACCAAGCAGGACCTGCGCGACAACTACCCGTTCGGCATGCTCGCCGTCGAGCGGCGCAGGTTGGCGACCTACCACGAGTCCAGCGGCTCGGCGGGCGAGCCGACTCCCTCGTACTACACGACCGAGGACTGGGTGGACCTCAACGAGCGTTACGCTCGCAAGTGGACCGGGATCACCGCCGACGACACCTTCCTCGTGCGGACCCCGTACGCACTGATGGTGACGGGGCACCTCGCGCACTCGGCCGCCCGCAGCCGTGGAGCGACGGTCGTGCCCGGGGACAACCGGTCGCTGGCGATGCCCTACGCGCGCGTGGTGCGGGTGCTCCGCGACCTCGGGGTGACGATGAGCTGGTCGCTGCCCACCGAGACGTTGCTGTGGGTGAGGGCGGCCGAGCTGGCGGGACTGGATCCGCAGGTGGACTTCCCGGAGCTGCGTGCACTGTTCGTCGGCGGCGAGCCCCTGTCCCCGGCGCGCAAGGCGCGGATCAGTGAACTGTGGGGTGTCCCGGTCGTCGAGGAGTACGGCTCCACCGAGACAGGCAGCCTCGCGGGCGAGTGCCCGAACGGGGAGCTGCACCTGTGGGCCGACCGGGCGATCTTCGAGGTGGCCGACCCGGAGACCGGAGAGATCCGGGACTCCGGGCGCGGCACGCTCGTGGTCACGCCGCTGTACCGGGAGGCGATGCCGCTGCTGCGATACGACCTCGCCGACAACGTGGAGGTCTCCACCGAGCCGTGCGATTGCGGCTGGCGACTGCCGACCGTGCGGGTGCTCGGGCGCGCCGCCTTCGGCCACCGGGTCGGTGACCGGCTGATCGACCAGAACAGCGTCGAGGAGGTCGTCTTCGCGCTGCCCGCCGAGTACGGGGTCATGTTCTGGCGCGGACGTGCGCTGCCCGACGAGTTGCAGGTCCAGATCGAGGTGGCCGAGCGGCACCGGGCGGCGGCCAGTGCCGAGCTGGACGAGCTGTTGCGGAGGCGCTTCGGCGTGCCGGTGCGGGTGCTGCCGCTCCAGCTGGGTTCGCTGGTGCCGGAGCACACCCTCACCCAGGCGGCCGACGTGGTCAAACCGCGCAGTTTCTTCGGTCCCGACGAGGACTGGTCCAAAGCGTTGCTGTACTGCTGAACGACGACGGCGGAGGAGGGACTGGGCGGATGTCCAGCACAGGGAGCGGGCCGGGACTGCGAGTGGCCGTCGTGGGCGCCGGGATCGGCGGCCTGGCCACCGCGGCCGCGCTGAAGAAGTGGGGAGTGCGGTGCGACGTCTACGAGCAGGCCGAGCATCTGCGTGAGGTGGGCGCGGGACTGCAACTCGCGCCCAACGCGAGCGCGGTGCTGTACCGGCTCGGCCTCGCCGAACCGTTGCGCCGGGTCGCGGTCCGTCCCGCCGCGGTCGAGATGCGGCGGTGGGACACCGGAACGCTGCTCGGGCGAACCGAGCTGGGCGCCGCGTGCGAGGAACGCTATGCGGCGCCCTATCTCACGGTGCATCGCGCCGACCTCCACCGCATCCTGGCCACCGCGTGCCCCGAGGGGTCGCTGCACCTGGCCATGCGCTGCGCGGAGGTCGTCGAGCACGACGAGGAGGTTCGGCTGCACTTCGCCGACGGTTCCGAGCGGCGCGCCGACGTGGTGATCGGGGCCGACGGTATCCACTCGACGGTCCGGGCCGGCCTGGCCACCGACTCGCCCCGGTACTCGGGGACGATGGTGTACCGCGGGCTGGCTCCCGCCGACCGGCTGCCTCGGCACCGGGACGACCCGCGGGTGCGCCTGTGGCTCGGACCGGGTCAGCACTGCGTGATCTACCCGGTGTCCGAGGGCGACAAGGTCAACGTGGTGGCCACCGTCCCCGGCCGGGAGAGGACACAGGAGTCGTGGACGGCGCGGGGTGACGTGGCCGACGTGCGCGCGGCGTACGCCGGCTGGCACGCCGAGGTGCGCGAGGTCCTGTTGGCCCTGGACGAGGTGAGCCTGTGGGTGCTGCACGACCGCGACCCCCTGCCGAGCTGGACGCTCGGACGGCGCACCGTACTCGGAGACGCAGCGCATCCGATGCTGCCGTTCCTGGCTCAGGGCGCCAATCAGGCCATCGAGGACGCCGCGGCGCTGGCCGCGTGCCTCGGCCCGGTCACCTGCCCGGACGACGTCCCGGCAGCGTTGACCAAGTACGAGGCGGTGCGGCGAGACCGGACCGACACGGTGCACGCCGGTGCGCGCCGCAACAACGGCATGCTGCACCTGCCGGACGGGCCGGAGCAGCGGCGCCGCGACGCCGAACTCGCCACGGCGACAGACCTGTCCAACCAGGACTGGCTGTACGGGCACGACGCGTTCACGGTGTGAGGCCGAAGGTCGCGGGCTTCGTCCGTCTCGCGACCTTCGTCAGGTGGCCGACGGGCTCAGTCGCCGCGGTCGTCACGACCGGCGTGCGCGAACCCGGCGAGCTCGACCCGGCTGTTGATGCCGAGTTTGCGGAACTTCTTGCGCAGGTGGTAGTTCACTGTGGACGAGGAGAGGAAGACCTGCTTGGCGATCTGCCGGTTGGTCAGCCCCTGACTCACCAGCGTGGCGATGGTGCGCTCGGTGTCGTCGAGGCAGTCCCAGCCCGAGTCGTCCGAGGTGGTGCTCGGGGCCGGTCTCTTGTACACCCCGAGCTCGCGGAGTTTGCTGCGCAGCCGGGCGGCGTCGTGCCGGCAGCCGATGCGCTCGAACCGGCGTAGCGCGTCTTCGAGCGGCAGGGTGGCATCACCCGGGGCGCCGGTCCGTGCCAGCAGCGTGCCCAGGTCCTCGGCCGCCCACGCCGCCGCCCACGGGTCGCGGTGCTCCGCGACTGCCTGCCGAAGTGCGGCGGCATCGGCGTCGAGCAGCCCCTGTGCGTGCCGGGCCGCGGTGCCGAGCAGCGTGAACCCCGGGTTGTCGTCGCTGAGCGAGCACAGCACGTCGAAGAGCGTGTGCGCCAGCTCGCGTTCGCCGAGCCGCAATGCCAGCCGGATCAGCCACGGCCCCGCACCCGGTTCCGCGACGAAGAGACCGCGTCGTGTGGTCAGCTCGGTGCGGTAGCGGCGCAGGGCCTCGGCGGCCGCGCTGTGCTCGCCGTGCCGGGCGTGGATGACCTGCAGCTCGATCCATTCGAGCGGGGCCCGGTAGAAACCGACACCGTCGCGGGCGGCCGCGGCGAACTCCTCCACGTGTCCGGCCGCCGCGATGGGATCACCTCCGCGGAGCGAGGCCAGCGCCAGCACGGCCAATGCGCGCGGCTGGAGCAGGAAGGTCCCGGTGTTGCGCACGGTACGCAGTGCGTCCCGGGCCAGCTCCTGTGCCTCGGGCACCCGCCCGGTGTGCAGGAGGAGTTCCGCCCGCACCAGCTTCGGCGCTGCGGCCTGGCCCGCCAGCCCGTACCGGTCGATCTCGGCGTCGAGGTCGCGGATCACCGCCTCGGCCTCGGCGGACTCCCGCAGATCCACCAACTTCTCGGCGAGTGCGAGCTTCGGCTGGGGGCGCCACACGGGCGGCGTACCGTGCGACACGGCCGCCACCGCGTTGCGGGCGACGGTCAGCGCCTCGCCCAACACGCCGCGTTCCCACAGCACGTTGGCCAGCACCGTCCCGGCCAGCATCGAACCGACGCCGCCCGAGCCGGCCGCGAGGATGCGCCGAGCCTCCGCCTCCGAGCCCGCGCCTTCCCGCACGAACGCGCCGTAGATCTTGGCCGCCGTGGCGGTCTGCCGCACCACCGTGGGTGCCGCGCGTTCCTCCAGCGTGGCCTCCGCTTCGTCGGTGACCTCCGTGGTCTGCCCGCTCATCAGCAGCAGGTTGGCCAGCGTGGAGCGAAGCTCGGCGTTCGTCTCGGGATCGAGGGGCCGCGCCAGCGTGCACCGCGCCAGTTCCGCGGCTTCGGACATGCGGCCCGCCGCCATCAGCGTGTTCACGGCCGTGCGTACGCGTTCCACGTAGGCGTCGTCGTCCTCGCCGGTCAACCGGAGCACACCCAGCGCGAGTTCGGCCGCCCGCGCGGGCTGGTCGCGGGCCAGGCGCCGGGCGAGGTCGGTCATCGCTTCCAACACCGGTTCGTCGCCCGTGTCCGCGGCACGGAGAAGGTGGGTGGCCGCGGCGTCCCGCGCCTCGGGAGAGTCCCGCAGCAGCAGGCCCGCGTCCCTCAGGATGGCGCGGCGCACGGTCTGCGCCAGCTCGTCGGCGAGGGTGCGCACCACGAGTTGCTGGGCTGCGACGAGGCGGTGGTCCTCCGAGCGGAGCAGCTCCGAGTCGAGCGCCTCCTGGAGAACGTCGAGCAGTTCCGTGGAGCTCTCGCCGAGCAGCGAGGCCAACTGGTACACGCGCAGGGGTGTGTCGACGACACTCATCACGGTCAGCATCCGGCGGCACCGGTCGGACAGGCGGGCCAGCCGCACGGCGGCGAGTGAGCGCACCCGGTGCGGAACTCGCTCGGGGCTGGCCGAGGCGGTGGTCTCACCGACGTCGATCAGCCCCTCGTCGCGCAGACCGCCGAGCAACGCGTCGACCAGCTCGGGGTTGCCTCCCGTGCTCACCAGCATGCTCTGGAGGCCGGGGCAGGGCGGTGCTCCGAACCGTTCGGTGGCCAACGACGTGACCACTGTCTCCGGCAGCGGTTCGAGCCGCAGGTGCACCTGCGGGTACGGCGTGCTGTGCAGCAGACCCTGCAGTCTTGTTCCTTCCCCGCGTGCCAGGCGCGCCGTGCACCGGGTGAGGACGAGCAGCGCACCGCGTTCGGTGCTGCCCGCGAGGATGTCGAGGCATTCCCCGATGATTCGATCGTCGACGCGGTCGGCGTCGTCGCACATCACGAGCATGGGTGCCCGTTGCGGAGCATGGCCCACCAGAGTCGGCAACGTCGTCTCGGGCAGGTGCCCATGGTCCCAGTCCAGGGACGAGATGTGAGTCTGTTTCGGACCCACGACGACGCGGAGATCACCGCCCACCGGGCTGTACTGTCTGGGCACCGCGTGGTGGCGGGACAGCATCGGTTGGCGGACGCCGAAACCGACGCGATGAGCGTGCTGGAGCAGTCTGCCGAGCATCGATGTCTTGCCGGAGCCCGGAGGCCCGTCCACGACGGCGATCATCGTGTGGCCTTCGGAAACGTGGGCGAGAGCGTCGGTCAGCCGACCCCACTCACCTTCCCGTCCCCTTGGGGCCGTGGACGACGGTCCCGGGTGCCTGGACGATTCGGTCTCTGTGGAGCCTTGTGCCGTTCTCCCATCCAACAACTGAGATTCCCCCTCGATCCGCCGTGGTGCGGTGACGGCCGGACGACACGGCCCGGCCCGGACACGATCCCGTCGAGCAAACCCCCCGATTGGCCGGACGATCGGTCGTGCAGCACTGCGCCGACGTCCCGGCCACGAAATGAGCAGTGGTCCCGTGGCCGGAACGCCGTTGCCGCACGCTGCCCTCGAAGGCTGCAGATGCCCGCGCGGCGTTCAGGCCACGGAAGCGCCGTTTCACAGAGCAGGAGTGAGCTCGTGCGCTGTGAGTCGCAACGTGTTTACAGTGGCGCGGGCGGTGTCGAAGAAGAGTAGGTCGTTCATCAGAAGGAAACCTGGTTCATGTTGGGTCGCTTCCATGCCTTTGTCCGAGAGCGTCGCCGTGAGTGTAAACGTCAGCCTTCCCTGCTCGTCCTCGCCGATCTCGTTCGTAATTGTTTCCAACACCGGGCTGTTCAACTGTTGAAACACGATCCGGTCCGATTTGTGCGGATGAACGTGCTCCCGTACCTCCATTTGGTGGCGCAGTTCAATCTCCCGGACGAACGATCCGTCGTCGAATCGTTCGAGCACCGCGCACCGTGTGATGGACGGCACGTAGTACACCGGGTTCGCCGCCTTCTCCAGCAGCTTCGACCACAACAGGTCGCGCTCGATGGGACGGGCGCTGTCCGGATCGTTGACGAGTACGGTGTGACTGAAGGTCACCATCTGACGACGTCCTCTCCTCAACGGAGCCGATCATCCCGGCGGTGTTGCCGGGACCGGCGCTTGTTCACGCCTACCGAGATTGCCGTCCCCTCAGGTGTTCCGATATCACTTGTTCACGCCATTAGCCCGGCGGGTGGAGGATCGCGCGGGCCCGCTCCTTGGGGGGAAGTCGCATGAGCAGGAGGACCGCACGACGTGCTGCGCTGGACGCCGTGCTCGCCGCCGTGCCCTCGGCCGCAGCGGGTCGCGGGCACGCGGTCGTGGTGTCCGGGCCGCCCGGCATCGGTAAGACGCGACTGTTGTCCCTCGCCCGCGAGAGCGGGCACGAGGCGGGGTTGACCGTCGTGCACGGGCACGCCTCCGAACTCGACCGGGTGGCACCGCTGTCGGCGTTGCTGCACGCACTTCGACGCGCGGATCCTCCTTTGCTCTCCGGCCCGGAAGTGACGGACATGGCCGAATTCGCGCGCGATTCCGCCAACCGGCTGTGGCTGATTCATCGAATAGGCGAACGTCTCGAGGAACGTTCGGCCGAACGGCCGGTCCTCGTGCTTTTCGACGACGCCCAATGGGTCGACGAGGTCACCGCGTACGCTCTCCGAGTTCTCGTGCCGTCCATGGCGCACAATCCGGTGTCCTGGTTGATCGCCTGCCGACCCGAGACGAATCCGGGTCCCGGATCGGCCACTGTGGACTGGTTGTTGCGCGACGGTGCCGAGTCCGTCCGCCTCGCACCCCTGGACGCCACCGAGATCGCGCAAATGTGCCGGGAGGAACTCGGCGTGGAACCCGGCCCCGAGGTGCTGTCGCTCGCGCAGCGCACCGGCGGGAATCCGCTGCTGTTGACCGAACTGCTCGACGCGATGCGGGAGGCCGAGGGCGCCGAGCTCGGCGACGGCATCGCCGGCCTGGTCTCGGGTCCACTGCCGAACGCGTTCGTCGAGGCGGTGTCGCACCGGCTCCGCAACCTCTCTCCCACGACCCGACGGCTGCTCGACATCGCCGCCGTGTTCGGCAAACCGATCACCGTGCACGACGCCGCCGCGCTCGGAGCCGGGTCGCCACTCGAACTCGTCGACAGTGTGCGCGAGGGAGTGGAACTGGGGATCCTGTCCGGTGACAGTGCCCAGCTGTGCTTCCGCCAGCAACTCGTCCGGGAGGTGCTGTACCGGCACCTGCCCGAGGTCACCCGCCGGATGCTGCACCGGGAGGCCGCCACCCGGCTCAACCTCCAGGGCCGGTCGGTGGAGGCCGCCGAGCACCTGCTCTCCAGCGCGCTGCCCGGGGACCGCCAGGCCGTGGAGGCGTTGCTCGGCGTCCTCACCACGGTGATCGCCACCGCCCCGAACGCCGCCGCCGACCTCCTGCTGCGCACACTCGACCTGCTCGGCGAGCACGAACCGAGCCGCGCCAAGCTGACGGCCCACGCGGTCCACGCGCTCACCGCCGCCGGACGGGTCACCGAGGCCCGTCGTCTCGGCGAACGCGCGGTGGCGACCCGGATGCTGGGCGACTTCGACGCGGCCGTGCACCTGGGCCTCGCCGAAGCCGCCAAGCACGCGGGTGACGACCGGGGCGCGCTCGACCACATCGAGCGGGCGTTGGCCGCTGAACCCGCGTTGCCGATGCGCGCGCGTCTGCTCGCCTTGCGCGCGCACGCCTGCCTCTACGTCGACGACTTCGACGGCACCCAGGCGGCGGGCAAGGAGGCGGTGACGCTCGGTCGTTCGGTGGTGTCCGCACCGGCGCGGGGCGGACGCTCCGGTGACACGCGCACCGAGGCGGCGCCCGACGCCGCCGTGTTCGCGGGAGCGGCGCTGAGCGTCGTCGCGGCCGCGGCGGGCGATCTCGACCGCGGTCTGGAGGAGGCCGACGTCGCCGTGGCGCTCGCCGACGCCGAGGGCGGCCAGGCGCGGCACCGGCATCCTCGACTGTGGCTGGCCCGGGTGCTGCTGTGGAGCGACCGCTTCGCGGAGGCCGAGGCCGTCCTCGAAGTCGGTCAGCGGGAGGCCGAGGCGCTGGGAACGGGCTGGTCGATGCCGCTGTGGCACTGCTACCGGGCCGAGCTGCGACTCGCCGTGGGCAGGCTCGACGACGCCGCCACCGAAGCGGAGGCCGGCCTGCGGGTGGCCGCCGAGCTGGACGCCCTCGCGCTGACCGCGTCGTTGGAGGCCGTTCTCGTCCAGGCCGCGCTGTGGAGGGGCCGCGGTTCCGATGCCCGTGCGGCGCTGCGGCGCGGACTCGACCAGCGCGAACGGGGCATCGGCATGCTGGCCGAGGACCTGACCTGGGAACAGGCGCTGGTGGCCGTCGACGCGGGCGACGACAAGACTGCTCTGCGGGTGTTGTCGGATCTGCTCGACCGGCTCCCCGGACGCGCCCTGCTGCTCGTCGAGGAACCGACGGCGGCGCCGCGACTGGTGCGGCTCGCGCTGGCCGAGGGTGACACCGACCTCGCGGACCGGGTGGTCGACGCGGCCGCGATTGTCGCCGACCGCAACCCCCGGGTGCGGTCGTTCACCGCGGCTGCCCGGCATGCCGAGGGGCTGCGCGACGACGCACGGGCCACCCTGGCCGAGGCCGCCGACCTGTTCGACGACAGCGGCCGCCCGCTGGCCGCCGCGTGGGCGCTGGAGGATGTCGCGGCCGTGGCCGCCCGTGCCGGAGACCGTGCGGGCGCGGTGCGCGCGCTGGAACGAGCACAGACGTTGACCGCGCGATGCGGAGCCGACCGCGAGACCACCCGCCTCCACCAGACGCTGCGGACGCTGGGGGAGAAGGGCCGGAGCGCTCGCGCGACCGGCGCCGCCACGGGCTGGGCGGCACTGACCGAGTCCGAACTACGCGTCGCCCGGTTGGTCGCCGAGGGGTTGACCAACCGCGCGACCGCCCGCAGCCTCTTCCTCTCCCCTCACACGGTGGACACCCACCTCCGGCACATCTACGCCAAACTCGGCGTCTCCAGCCGGGTCGAGCTCGTCCGGCTGGCGCTGCGCCACGAAGGCGGAGGCAATCACGAGAAGACGTGATGCCCTCGGCCGCTCCAGCCGACCAGACTGGCCCCGTGCGCACGCCGTGTGCGTTCGAGGACACAGAAGGATGGAGTATGAGCCGCGACGTTCAACCACTGTCCGTGCGGCGGGACCGGGCGAGTGCACGCAGCCCCTGGCTGCCTTTCTCGATGCTCGCGGTGATCGAGTTCATCACCGTGCTGGACGCGTCGATCGTCAACGTCGCGTTGCCGTCGATCGAGGCGGAGTTCGGGTTCACCCCGCAGGCCCTGGCCTGGGTGGTCGACGCCTACCTCCTCGCCTACGCGGGCTTCCTGCTGCTCGGCGGCCGCGCGGCCGACGTTCTCGGACGCCGCCGGATGTACTTCGCCGGTCTCGCGTTGTTCACCGTCAGTTCCCTTGTCTGCGGGATCTCCCAGGACGCGGCGCAACTGCTGATCGGGCGCGGTTTCCAAGGACTCGGTGCCGCGCTGGTCGCACCGGCCGCGCTCGCTTTGATCGGCGACCTCTTCACGGTCGAGTCGGACCGTAACCGGGCGCTGGGCATCTGGGGCAGCATGGCCGGTATCGGCGGTGCGGCGGGCATGGTCCTCGGCGGACTGCTCACCACGGCGGACTGGCGCTGGACCTTCCTGATCAACGTGCCGATCGGCATCGGGGTGTTCATCGCGAGCTCGAGGCTGCTGCCGAAGATCGGCCGCACCACCACGAGCAGGCTCGACCTGTTCGGCGCGTTGCTCGGCACCAGCGGTCTCTGCGTGTTGCTGCTCGCCATCACCCGCGCCCAGGACATCGGCTGGTTGTCCGGGCAGAGCCTCACGTCGTTCGCCGTCGCCCTCGTGCTGCTCGGTGCGTTCGTGGTCCGGCAGCTCACCGCCGCCGAACCGCTGCTGCCCACGCACCTGTTCCGGCGTCCCTCACTCGCCCTCGGCAACGTCGTCATCGCCCTGGTGGGTGTGCTGCTGTTCGCGACGTTCTTCGTGGTCACCCTCTACATGCAGCGCGTGCGCGGGTTCAGCCCGCTGACCACCGGCCTGCTGTATCTGCCCATCAACGCGTCGATGTGGCTGGGCTCGTGGCTGGCTCCGAGGGTGATCGGGGCACTGTCGCCCAGCGGGTCGTTGGCGGCCGGACTCTTCCTGCAGGGCGCCGGGCTGGCGTGGTGGACGAGCGTGTTGACGGTCGACGGGAACTTCGTGTTCACCTTCCTCGTGCCCGCGATGCTCTGGTGCTTCGGGCTGGGCCTGTCGATCGTCTCGGCGTTCGTGGTGTGCACCAGTGGGGTCGACGCGGAGGTGCGCGGCGCCGCGTCGGGACTGGCCACGACGACCTACCAGTCCGGCGGCGCGATCGGTCTCGCCGTGTTGGTGGCGGTGGCCGACAGTCGCACCGGAGAGCTGCTGGCCGGACCGGCTGGGGAGCGTCCGTCCGAGGCGGCCGCGCTCGTCTCCGGATACAGCGCGAGCCTGCTCGTCGGCGTGGTCGTCGCGGCCGTCGGCGTCGCGCTCGCTCTTCTCGCCCGGCGACTGACCTCGGCGACTCCCGCCGCACCGGAGACCGCCACTCAGTGAGCGGGCCCGACGGCCTGCCCGACTCCCCGGAACCGACCGCACCCGCGTGGGACCCCTCCGCGCGGTGACCCGGAAGGCGCTCGCGCGCCGTGACCCGAGCCGCGCCCGCGCGGCCGAGACTGAGGAGTTCTTCCATGAACGAACAGACGACGTCGGTGGTGGTGGTCGGAGCGGGCCCTGTCGGGTGCACCCTCGCGCTGGAGCTGGCGAGGCACGGTGTGCACTGCACGGTCGTGGAGCGTACGACCGAGTCGACACCGCATCCGAAGATGGACTTCCTCAACGCCCGCAGCATGGAATTGCTCCGCCGCCTCGGGGTGTCCGACGCGATCCGCGAGGAGGGAGTGGGGGCGCAGCACCCGTTCGACTTCCACTGGATCGACCGGCTCGGCACGCCACCGATCACGGTCTGGCGGTATCCGTCAGTGTCCGGGATGCGGGAGCGCTACCGGGAACACAACGACGGCTCGGCGCCGTGGGAGCCCTACCAGCGGTTGCAGGGCTCGTTGCTGGAGCGCCTCCTGCGGGAACGGGTCCGTGCGCTGCCCGAGGCCGAGGTGCACGAGGGCACGCGGGTCACCTCGCTCACGCAGGACGCCGACGGGGTGGAGCTGCGGCTGGTCGACGAGCAGGGGCGTTCCCGTTCCGTGCGCGCCTCCTACGTCGTCGGGTGTGACGGCGCGGGCAGTGTGGTGCGCAGGAGCATCGGCATCGATTCGCCGTCGATCGCGCCACCCGCGCCGCAGCGCGACGTGTACTTCCGCAGCGCCGACCCGAGGCTGCGCGAACACGGCCGGTTCTTCCTCGGGATCGCGGGCCGCGGGCTGGTCCTGGTGTCCCGCGACGAACGCGACACCTGGACGGCGTCGTTGCCCCGCACCACCGACGCGCACGACGACACCGATCCGGTCGACGACATCCGCTCCCGCGTCGGAGTCGACCTCCGGATCGACGAGGTCATCAACGTGGTCGACTGGGAGGGCACGCTGGCCGTGGCCGAGCGCTACCGCAGCGGCCGCGTGTTCCTGGCGGGCGACGCGGCACACCAGTTCTTCCCCACCGGCGGGCACGGCGCCAACACGGGCATCGCGGACGCGGTGGACCTCGGCTGGAAACTCGCCGCCGTGATCCGCGGCTGGGGCGGACCGCGGCTCCTCGACAGCTACGAGCCGGAACGCAGGCCGGTGGCCGTGTTCAACCGCGAGATGAGCGCGAACCTGCTCGACGTCTGGCGGCGCTACTTCACCCTGTTCGGCTCCGGTGTCTCGTCCGCACACCTCGCCGGCTACCTGGAGCAGCAGAGCTTCCAGATCGACAACGTGGGTATCCACTTCGGCTACCGCTACGCGGATTCTCCCGTCGTCCACGCCGACGACGGCACGCCTCCGCGCTGGACGTGGCGCGGCATCGTGCCGACGACCTGGCCGGGATGCCGCGCGCCCAGCGTCCGTCTCGCGGACGGGACGGAGTTGTTCGACCTGCTCTCCACGGGATACACCCTCGTGGACTTCACGGAGGAGGGTGCGGGCAAGCCGTTGGTCGACGACGCGACCCGAGCGGGCATACCGATGGTCCACCTTCCCTGCGCGGACGACCACGCCCGCACAGTGTGGGAGCGCGACCTGGTGCTCGTGCGCCCGGACCAGCACGTGGCCTGGCGGGCGAGTGGGGCGCCCGACGACTGGGACGCGGTGTTGCGGCGTGTCACGGGACGACACCGATGATCACGGTGCGTGCTTGACTGTGCGAAGTAGTCACTCGATCGAGTCACTACTCCTCGTTTGGTGAAATCGTGGAGTAGTCAACAGCAATCGGTCGTCCGGAGTCGACCAGGCACCGGCCCGTTGCCGCATTACTGGCAGTTGTCACCCGATAGGGCTACAGGTGAGCATGATCGCGTTGTGCGTGATCTCAAGCCTGGAGGGTGCTTGTGCTGCGGAAAGTGTCACGAAGAAGACTGTTGTTGACTGCGGGCGCGACGGCGGCCGCCGCCCCGTTGGCGGCCGCCGCACCCGCACTGGCGACGAGCTGGCCGCACTCCCCGTCGACCGGTCCCGCCGGTCCCCGCGTTCGCCCGTTCGAGGTAAGCCGCGGCGACACGCGGTATCCCTCACTGGTCCGAGGCGTGAACGCGCGATTCGTCGGCGATCCCGACGCCGTGGTCATCGCCACGCGGACCGAACACGTGGTGAGCGCGGTCCAGCAGGCGGTCGACGCGGGACGCCGGATCAGCGTGCGTTCCGGGGGACACTGCTACGAGAACTTCGTCTTCCGGCCGGAGATCGACACCGTCATCGACGTGTCGCGAATGGACCAGGTCTCGTTCGACGAGGAGCGGCGCGCCTTCGCCGTCCGGCCCGGCGCCCTGCTCGGTCGCATCTACGAGACGCTCTTCCGCGGCTGGGGCGTCACCCTGCCGGGAGGCTCGTGCCCCGACGTGGGCGCGGGCGGACATTTCGCGGGCGGCGGGTACGGACCGCTGTCCCGCCGCTTCGGGCTGACGATCGACCACCTCGAGGCGGTGGAGGTCGTCGTCGTGGACGGCAGCGGCAAGGCGAAAGCCGTCGTCGCCACCCGCGACCCCGACGACCCCCACCACGAGCTGTGGTGGGCCCACACGGGCGGCGGTGGCGGCAACTTCGGCATCGTCACCACCTACTGGTTCCGCAGCTCCGGAGTGGGCCCGGACGCCGCGCCCGGCGACATGCTGCCGAGGCCGCCCGCCGAGATGCTGGTCAGCAGCGTCACCTTCGACTGGAGCTCCTTGTCCTCGTCGTCGTTCCAGGCCCTCGTCGCCAACTACGGCGAGTGGTGCGCGCAGCACTCCGGTGCCGACGACCCCTACGCCACGCTGTTCAGCCAGCTCCAGCTCGCTCCCGCAGCGGCGGGCTCGTTCACGCTGACCACCCAACTGGAGGCGGGCGCGCAGGCGACCGCGCGGCTCGACGACTTCCTCGCCGCCGTGACCGGGTCCGTGCCGCACGTCGAAACCGACCGGCGCGTGTTGCCCTGGATGCACACCACCACGGGCTGGCCGGGCTTCAGCGGTGGCGACCGCACCACCCGCTTCAAGGCGAAGTCGGCGTACCACCGCACGGGCTTCACGTCCGCGCAGACCGAGGCGTTGTACCGCAATCTCGCGGACTTCGGTTACCCGGGCGCGCTGATCATGCTGACCACGTTCGGCGGCGCGGTCAACACGGTCGACGAGGCGGCCACCGCGTCGGCGCACCGCGATTCCGTACTCAAGCCGCACTACATCGGCTTCTGGACCGACCCGGAACAGGACGCGGAGCAGTTCGGCCGGCTGCGCACGCTCTACCGCGACGTCTACGCCGACACGGGAGGCGTGCCGGTGCCGGACGAGCGCACCGACGGATGTTTCATCAACTACGCCGACGCCGATCTGGCCGACCCGGAACAGAACGCCTCCGGTGTCCCGTGGTCGACGCTGTACTACAAGGGCAACTACCCGCAGCTGCAGAGGGCGAAGAGGACCTACGACCCGGGCAACGTGTTCACCCACGCCCTGGGCATTCGGCCGTGACCGGATCCCGTATTCACGCGATGGCACGACCTCACCGCGCCCACGACGATGACGGTAACCGCTGACCTCTAGGGAAGGAATCGACGTTGACACGGTTCGCAGGGAAGGCCGCACTCGTCACCGGGGGTGGCTCGGGCATCGGCCGCGCCATCGCCATCGCACTGGCGAAGGAGGGCGCCGCCGTCGCGGTGACCGGCCGGGACAAGGACAAGCTGGCGGCGACGGTCGGCATCATCCAGGACAGCGGCGGCACCGCGATCGCGGTTCCCGCCGACGTCACGATCGCGAGTGACGCCGCCGCGATGGTGGAGGCCACCGTGCGTGAGCTCGGCGGTCTGCACATCGCGGTCAACTCGGCAGGCGTACTGCCGCCGGGCGGCCAGGTCGCCGACATCTCCGAGGACAGCTGGCACGCCGCCATGGCGAACCTGAACGGCACCTGGCTGTCGATGAAGTACGAAATCTCGCACATGCGGGACAACGGCGGCGGGGCGATCGTCAACCTGTCCTCCGCCATCGGCTCGCAGATGACGATGCCGTACACCGGCGCCTACGCCGCCTCGAAGGCCGGGGTCAGCGTGCTGACCCGGACGGCGGCCAAGGAGTACATCAGCGCCGGCATCCGCGTGAACGCGGTCAGCCCGGGGCCGGTCGAGACGCCCATGTCGCTGCTGCCCGGCGAGACCGAGGCCGACCGCGCCGCTCGCCTCGCCGGTGCGCTGCCGATCGGCCGCGCGGCGACCGTGGAGGAGGTGGCCTCCGCGGTGCTGTGGCTGGCCGCGGACGAGTCCGGGTTCACCGTGGGCCACGACCTCGTGCTCGATGGCGCCGCGAGCAACTAGCACCACCGGCGGCAGCCGATGCGCCAAGAGTCACCCATCCGGCTCTCCCGCATCGGCTGTCGCTTTTTCGGCCGTCCACAGTAGATTCCTCGCGGCGGGTGACGAACCCGTGTAGCGGTCGTCCTCACCGGGTACTACACCGCGGATGTGGGCTTCCACCGTCGGTTCTCTGTTGGGCGGCGTCTTCGGGACGGTCGCCAGGATCAGGCACGACAAGCCGCTGCACCCGCGCGGCACCGTCTACAACGCCGTGCTGCGGCGGGTCGGCGCGCCCGAGCCGTGGGAGGCCGAGTGGCTGGACACGCCGGGCGAGGACCACGGCCTGGTTCGCCTGTCCCGGTCGGTCGGGCTGCCGCGTCCGTTGCCCGATGTGCTCGGTCTCGCGCTCACCATCGGAGGGTCCTCCGGTGACCGCCACGACGTGCTGTTCGCGACCACCGGCCTCCGCCCGGGAGCGCGGTTCGCGCTGTTGCCCCGCCGTGACCCGTTCACCGTCCCGTACGGTTCGCTGCTGCCGTACCGGACGCCGCGGGGCCTGGTGCTGCTCGCGGCGGTGCCGACGACACGTGGCCGGTTCCGCCTGCTCGCCGCCGCGCCGGCGGGGCGGTGGCGGGAGTTCGCGACACTCGACCTGACCGCACGCCCCGGTCCGGACGAGGCGATCCGCTTCGACCCGGTCCTCCACCCGCCGCCGGGGCTGTCCTGGCCACCCGCGTTGGCGCGCCTCCGCGAGCCCGCGTACGCGGCCGCGCGGCGGGTGTGAGCCTCACCCCGGCTGGTCGCGGGGGCAGTGGTAGGCCGTGCGCCCGCCCACGGTGCCGGTGACCACCGGGGTGCCGCAGTCGCGGCAGTGTTCCTGCTTGTAGACCTTCCGCGCCTCGGCCTCGGGGATCGACGCGCGGTCGGCGACGTCCACCGTGACGATGCGTCCGTCCTCCACCGCCTGCGCCATCATCCGCCGCAGCTCCGCCCACAGTGCCCGGGCCTCGTCGGTGGTCAACTCCCGGCACGGCCGGGTTGGAGCGATGCCGACGGCGTGCAGGGCTTCGCTGCGGAAGACGTTGCCGACGCCGGAGACCACGGACTGGTCGAGTAGGGCCGCGCCGATGGCTCCGGGTGCGTCGCGCAGCGCGGTGGCGGCGGCCTCGTCGTCGGCGTCCGAGCGGAGTGGGTCGGGCCCCAACTCGCGCACCAGGGCCCGCGCGGCCTGCTTCGTCAGGAGCTCGCAGCGTGACGGCGCGATGAGGTCCCAGGCCACGGACTCGGTCGCCAGGCGCAGCCGCACCTGAGGCAGTGCCGGGCCGGTCGGGGGCGCGAAGCGGAGCCACTTTCCCCGCATGCCGAGGTGGACGTGGATCTCGTCGTCGGAGGAGAGCCCGACGAACAGGTGCTTGCCGTGGGCGTCGGTGCGCCGCAGCACCGCGCCGTCCACGCGCTCGGCCTCGGTGGTGAAGCGGCCCTGGGGCGAACTCACCGACAGGCGGCGCCCGTCGAGGTCCGCGGCCAGCTCACGGGCCAACCGGTGAACGACGTGTCCCTCGGGCACCGCGAGCTCCTCCGCTCACGTGCGCGGAGTCTTCTCCGGGCGCAGGAAGGCCGCCGTGTCGAAGTACGTGGCGAACCGGCGGATGCGGTCCTGGTCGTCGAAGTTCAGCAACGAGACCCCGCTGTATTCGATCGCCCGGCCGTTGGCGAGCGTGCCGCGCGAGACCCATTCGAGCTCGCCCCGGTCGCCGGACTCCGCCACCCGGACGAACTCGGTGGAGATCGTCGAGAACGGCGAGCGGTATCGCTCCCAGAACCGCGCGACGTCGGTGGCCTCGTCGTCACTGGTGACCACCTGCGGCCTCAGGAGTTCCGGATGCGGCCCGAACAGCTCCCGCAGCTGCGCGCTGTCCCCGGTCTCCTCCAGGGTCCGCAGCGCGGTGGCGAAACGGTCGGCCCGTGCGTGCGCGCTCGTCATCCCGCGGACATACCCGTGGGGTCCCGGGTGAAACAGCGCGCTGTCAGTAGGTGAGCCCGTGTCCGAACGGATAGTCCTCACCCAGGCTGACCGGGAGCGTGCCGCCGGGCTGCTCGCCGAACACGACGTCCAGGCCGGCCAGGACCGCGCTGCGCGAGGGCGATCCCCACAGGTCGACGGCGTAGGTCGCGACGGCGCCGTCGACGTCGCCGTAGTCGGCGATCTCGTAGGGGAGCCCGAGCGACAACACGACGACGGGCGTGTCGGTCGCCGCCAGCGCCGTCACGAGCGCGGTCTGCTGGGGAGGCGAGGTGGCTTTCGAGAACGTCCCGACGAGCACGGCGTCGGCCGTCTCGGCAGCCTCCACCACCTCGGCGATCTGCGCGTCGGTCGGTTGACCGGCGAGGTCCCAGCCGTGGTCGACGACGGTCGCGTCGGTGCGGGCCTCGGTCTCGGACACCAGGTCCGGCAGTTGGTCGGCCGTTCCGCCGTGGGTGGCGCCGGTGACGACGATCCGCTGCGCGCCCTCCGCGCTCAGCGGGAGGGCGCCGTCGTTGGCGACCAGTGTCACCGAGTCACGGCTGATCCGTTCGGCGGCGTCCAGGTGCTCGGGCGTCCCGAACGTCGCGGTCGCACGAGCCGGGTCGACGTACCGGTCGTCGAACAGCCCGTACTCGCACTTCAGCTCGATGATCCGCTGCACGGACTCGTCCAGCCGCTTCCGCGGGATCTCGCCCGAGCGCACCGCGCCGAGGATCGCGTCGTAGGGCTCGTCGTCGCTCGCCATGATCATGTCGGCGCCCGCCTGGAACGCCATCACCGCCGCGCCGCCCATGCCCCAGCGGTCCCGGATCGCGGCCATCGACATCGAGTCGGTGACGATCAACCCGTCGAAGCCCATGTCCTCACGGAGGAGCCCGGTCAGCACCTTCTTCGACAGCGTGGCGGGCAGGTCCGGGTCGACGGCCTCCACCACCACGTGCGCCGTCATGATCGAGTCGGTGCCCGCGGCGATCGCGGCCTCGAACGGCGCCAGGTGCACCCGCTCCAGAGTCCGGCGGTCGTACGACACCGTGGGCAGGTCGGTGTGCGAGTCGAGGTTCGTGTCCCCGTGACCGGGGAAGTGCTTGGGCATCGCGATGACGCCGTGTGCCTGGTACTCGCGCACCTGCGCGGCGATCAGGTCGGACACCAGGTCCGTGTCCTCGCTGAACGACCGGACGCCGATCACCGGGTTGGTGGGGTTGGTGTTGACGTCGGCGACGGGGGCGATGTTCATCGCGAACCCGATCGCACGGGCCTCGTCTGCGGTGATCCGGGCGCTCGTGGCCGCCGCCTCGGTGTCGCGGGTCGCGCCGAGTCCCATGGGATACGGCAACGGGGTCGCCTTGCCCGGGCCGGGGCCCATGACCGAGAACCGGTGGGCCGCGCCGATCTCCATGTCCATCGTGGGCAGCACCGGGATGCCCAGGCGGGTGTCGGCCGCCCAACGCTGCAGCGTGTTGGTGTAGAGCGCGGCGTGTTCCGGACCGTGCAGTGTCCCGCCGTTGAAGTTGAACGAACCGTAGCCGCGTTCCTGGATGCGGCGCCGTTCCAACTCCGTCGGCCCGTCCTCCGTCGGCGTCGTGACCCACGGGATGAACAGCTGCCCGACCTTCTCCACGTCGGTGGCCCGCGCCGTCAGACTGCGCGCGAGGCCCTGGCACGCCGGACCCGGGATCGCCGCGGGCCCCTCGGCGTCGGCGGCCGTCGACGTCCCACCGGGCAGGGCGACGGTCGACACCATCGCCACCAGCACGGCGGTCACGATCCTGACGGTGTGTCTTCTGGCAAGCCCCGTCATCAGCGATCCCCTCGCCGCGCGTCGGATTGTCGTGCGCAAGGTAGCCCTGATCGTGGTCGGTGCACAAGACTCCGATCCGATGCCGCACCGCAATGGTCTAGGCCAGTGACGTCGTCGCGACGACGTGGGCAGGACGTCGCCGCGACGATCGTCAATCCTACCGGGACACCGCGCTCGCGACCTCGACGTCCGGCCTGGTGTCGGCCGCGCCGTCGGTCGGCGCCGCCGTGGTGGTCGCCGGGCGGTGGGTGGCGAGGAGAACCGCCACGACGACTGCCTGGATTCCGAGGATCAGCGCCTGTGCCACCGGGGCGGCGACACCCACCAGCACCATGGTCGTGTTCACCGCGAAGTGCACCGCGACGGACGCGGCGACACCGGCTCGTTCGTAGGCGCAGCAGCACAACATCGCCATCGGGATGGAGCTCGCCGCGAAGAGCACACCGCTCGGGGTCGCGAGACCGAGTTGGTTCTGGACGGTGCCGGTGACGAAGAACAGCGGCAGGTGCCACACGGCCCAGATGACGCCCAGTACCAGGCTGACCCGGACCCGGCCCAGCGACGCGCGCATCCTCGGGAACGCGGTGCCGCGCCAGCCCGGCTCCTCGGACAACGGCCCCGTGAGCAGCATGGTGAGGAAGAACGCGACGGGGCCGGCGGGGTTGCTCTCGACGACGCTCATCGCGTTGTCGAGGCTCACGGCCGGACCGCCCGCGACCTGTGCGAGGAGCGCACCTCCCAGCACGGTCGCCGACCCCAGCACCAGCAGCAGCGGCGTCCGGACGAGGACGCTGCGCCGGAACCGCACCGCGTGGTCGGGCGCGGGTTCGCCGCGCTTGGCCCGGCGGAGGCGGATGACCGCGGCGCCGATCAAGGGGCCGAAGGCTCCGAGGACGTACGGGGCGAAGCCGGGCGAGTCCGGCGCCGCTCCGCCGAGTGCGGTCGCCGTGAACCAGGCTCCCCAGCTCACGGCGAACGCGATGATCATGAACAGGATCAGATCGCCTCGATACTTCGTGGTGGTCGTCGACATGCGGGTTCTCCTTGCTGCGTCAGGGATCGAGGGAAGGGGTCAGCTGCCGGCGGTCGCGGAGAGTTCGCGGGCCAGCCAGGTGGAGACGAGCGCGAGCAGGTCGGGATCGACCGGCTCGCGTAACAGGCGGCGGTAGGACCGCAGGGTGTGCCGTGCCGGGTCGCGGCGCAGGACGTGCGTGAGGTCGGGCACGAGGTGGGTTTCGGCCCCACCGGGAACGAGCCTCGCGATTTCGTGGAGGTCGGCGGGATTCACCTGGATGTCCTTCGCGCCGGTGACGGCCAGGACGCGAGCTTTCACGGCGACGAGGTCGTCGCGGGTGTCGTGGGCGAGCATCTCCCGCATCCACCGGGCGTTGACCGGGAATCCGGCCACGCGGGCCACGTCCGTGCGGGTGTCGGCGAGCCGGGTGAGGACCCGGTTGCCGAGCGCTCCCAGGGGACGTCGGAGCAGGCGAACCGGTGCGGGGAGCCTACGGACGAGCGAGCGAGCCTGCCACCGCAGGGCATCCTCGCCGAGCCCCGCGTAGCCCGCCAGGAGGACGACGGCTCGCACGTCGTGGTCGGCGGCCAGCGACAGGGCGTGGAGTGCGCCTTCGCTGTGGCCGAGGACGCCGAGAGCGTCGGAGCGCACGGCGGGATGTGCTGTCAGCGCGCGCAGTGCGGCGGCGGCGTCGCAGCGGTTGTCGGTGAAGCCGGTGGCCTGCCACGTTCCGGGAGTCGCGCCGGCGCCGCGCCGGTCGTAGCGCAACGTGGCGATGCCCTCGGCGGCGAGGGCATCGGCCAGCGGGGGTCCGAGGTTCAGGGGGAGCCGACGGGTGTTGCCGTCGCGATCGAGGGGGCCGGAGCCGTGCAGCAGCAGGACGGTGGGGTGTGGGCCGGGTCCGGTCGGCACGGTCAGTGTTCCGGCCAGAGGGGTCCCGTCGTCCGCGGTGACCGTCAGGTCGAGGTTGGGCAACGCTTCACTCCATCTCACATCATTCTCAATGATGAGAACGTTATCAGATGTGAGATCATGACGGCATGGCCACCGCCGATCTTCTTCTTCACCCCGTCCGGCTGCGGATCCTGCAGGCCCTGCTCGGCTCCGGCGAGCTGACCACCGCGCAGCTGCGCGAGCGGCTGCCCGACGTGCCCGCGGCGACCATGTATCGCCACGTCGCGGCGCTCACGCAGGCCGAGATCCTGGAAGTCGCGCGGGAAACGCCCGTGCGCGGCACGGTCGAACGCAGTTACCGGGTGCGCCAGGACAAGGCGCTCGTCGACGCCGAAGCCCGCACCACGATGACCAAGGACGACCACCGGCGGGCGTTCACCGTGTTCACCGGAGCCCTGATGGCGGATTTCGAGCGCTATCTGTCCCGCGAGGACACGGAACCCGCTCGCGAAGGCGTCCTCTACCGGCAGGGTGCGGTGTATCTGTCCGAGGAGGAGTTCGCCGAGTTGGTCGACGAGCTCGAAGCCGTCGTCGAGCGCCGCGCCCACACGGCTCCCGGCGACGGACGCACGCGCCACATCGTCAGTCTGGTGCTCGTTCCCGACAAACCGGGCGACCCCGCGGACGGTGCCTCGTCGGGCACCGGCTCCGGTGCGGACCAGCCGCAGTGAGCCGGCACGGCGGGGTGGAAAGGCGCTGCTAGGTTCGCGACATGGTCCTTCCCACCACGGTCCCGGGCGTCACCGATCGCCGTGCCGCCGAGCTGCTCCAACCGCGGTGGACGCGGGCGCGGCGAGCGTTGTCGACGGCGCTCGTCGCCTGCCCCTGGGCGATCGTGGCGTCGTGCGTGATCGCCGCCGTCGTCGCCGGTGCGACGGGCGGGTCGGCGGCGTGGTCGGGCGTGGCGGCGGTGGGGGCGGCCGTGCCCGCGGTCGTGCTGTCGGTCGGCGCCCGGAAGCTGCTGTTCCATCCACCCCGCTGGGTGCGCTCCGCCGTTCTCGGGTGTGGCGCGCAAGTGCTGCTCGGCGTCCTCCCGGCCGTCGGTGCGGCGGCGAGCGCCGGTGGTGCCGGGGCCGCGGTCGCGACCGCGGTCCTCGTGCTCGCCCTCGTCGCCGCCGTCGTCGCGGTGTCGTCCGCGTCACGCGCCATGCGGACGTTGCTGACGCCCGTGTCGTGGGAGCTGGGTGCGACACCGTTCACCGTGGCCGTGCGAGCACGCCTCCACGACCCGGGGATGCTGACCGGTTCGGTGTCGGTGGGGACGCGGGGCGTCGAGTGGGCGGCTCGTCGGCACCGGGCCGTCGGACACGGCGGCGTTCCCTTCGACACGATCCGGGACGCCCGCCCGACGATGCTGCCCGACACGGCGGGTCCGACGCCCTGGTTGTCGCTGTCCGACGGGTCCACCGCCTACCTGACGCCCGGCCCGGCCGTGCTGCTGGACACCGGGTCGGGGACGGTGACGTTGCCGGTGGACGACCCGCAGCTGTTCGTCGCACTGCTGCACGCGCGTGTCGCGGCGTGGCGCAGCGGCACGGTGCGCTGAGCCCGCCTTCCCGCGAACCGCGTCGGGCTGTCCTGCTACTTTTCCTCCGGCAGTCGGCCTACGGACGAGAGGTAGTCGCACGATGCTGGGGCAGAATCCCATCGAAGCCGGGGAGCAGCTGGAGCGGTTCGCCGAGACCTTGCAGCAGAAGGCGCAGGGCTATGCCGCGCTGCACCAGCAGCTGGGTTCGGCCAGCGTGACGGAGCGGTCGGCCGGTGGCGAGGTCGAGGTGACCGTCGACGGCAACGGCGTGCTCACGAGGCTGGAGTTGTCGGAGCGGACCAGGGGCATGGACCCGGCCGCGGTGTCCGCCACCGTCATGGGCTGCCTGCGGCAGGCGCAGGCCCGGCTGCGCGAGCAGGTCAGCGCTCTCGTCGCGGACACGGTGGGCGACGACCCGGCCGGCAACAACATCGTCAACCAGTACGCCGAGCGGTTCCCGTATGCGGTCGAGGAGGACGACGAGGCACGGCGGGAGCCGAGGTCGTCCCTCGGGCGGCTCGGCGAGGAAATTCCCGGCGACCGCCGGGAACCGCGTCGGCCCCGGCCACGTCCGTATGACGAGGACGACGACGATCTGGGTGGCGGGTCCATCCTGCGGTAGAGAGGGAACGTCGATGGGAGACTCCTACCGGGTCAGTCCGGACGAGGTCCGGGCTCACGCGGAAACCGTGCGGGGGTTCGAGCAGCGGGCGAGTGCGGCGGCGGAGGCCGGAGCCCACGTGGCCGGTCTGGACGACGCCTACGGGATCCTGTGCCAGCCGTTCGGTTCGATGGTCTCCGGCCCGCAGGAGCGTGGTGTCGAGGCGTTGAACCAGGCCCGCGAGGCCACTGCGCGGCTGGCTGAGAACCTCGATGCCGCGGCAGACGCCTACGAGGAGTTCGAGAAGTCCGTGGTCGAGCTCCTGGAGAAGATCGGTCGGGACGTCGATGCGGCCCGGCTCAAGACGGTGGCGGTGCCCGGCCGATGAGCAAGCCACTGGTCGAGGAGAACACCGACCCCGACAACTTCTACGCGGCCGACCGCGCGGACGGCGACCCGTTCACCAAGATGGACGCCCCGAGCCAGGACGGCGGCACGGGATTCATGACCGGCGTGACGCCCTTCGAGGCGGGTTGGGCGATCGCCGAGGGGATCGACAAGGGCGACTACAAGCTGGCCGTCAGCGGCCTGGTCGCCGGTGGGCTCGACGTCGCCTCCGCGGTCACCGACCCGATCGGGTTCGTCGCGGGCCAGGTGATCTCGTGGATGCTCGAACACATCGAGCCCGCCCGCAAGGCGCTGGACGACCTGGCGGGCAACCCGGACATGGTGAAGGCGTACGCGCAGTCGTGGACCAACGTCGAGGAGGAACTCACCGCCCTCGGCGACGAGATGAAGACCGCGGCTCCGGCGGAGACCGAGGGCTGGACGGGCGGCGCCGCCGACGCCTACCGCACGAAGGCGGAGAACCTCGCGGGCGTGTTCGGGAGTGCGGCCGGTGCGGCACACGGCATCGCCGGGCTCACCATGGGCATGGCCGAGGTCGTCAACGGTGTCCGCACCGCGGTGCGGGACCTGCTGGCGAGCATCGCGGGCTCCCTGGTGAGCTGGAGCATCGAGCTGCTCTGCACGCTCGGCACGGCGGCGCCCGTCGTGGCCGCCCAGGCGACCACCGCCATCGCGCGCGTCACGAACATGGTGGCCAAGCTCCTCAAGGCTCTCGGCACCGCGATGACCGACGCGATCACCTGGCTCACCGTGTTGCGCGACCTGTTCGACGGTCTGCTTCGCGCCATCAACGCGTTGAAGGAGAGCCAGCAGACGGCTCCGGCGTGAGACCGGACAGCGGCCGGCGCTCCGGGACGAGGGCTGTCACTCGGACCCGTCGCGGAGCCCTACGGGCGTCGGCCCACCGCGTCGCGCGAGCGGGTCAACGGTCATCTTCTCCAGGAACTCCTGGGTCTCCGGGTCGGTCGAAACACGCCGACCCCACACATGCCCCGCGTCAGCAGCACCTTGTAGGTGTTGCGGATCAGCGCGGCGAAGGGGAGCTCGTCGGCCTTCTTCACCGCCGGATCGCGCGAGTGCTCGCACCTGGCCACCCATCGCCCGTTCCGGCGGACGAAGTCGGGACCGAGGATGACGCCCGCCCAGTCGTACTCGAAGCCCTGCGCGGTGTAGATGCAACCCACCTGCCCGAACCCGCGCGGGTCCGACGCCCGTAATTCCGGCGCATCGGGCACCCGCTTCTCCGGTTTGGCGTTCCACGGAGGGCTCCAGTCGCCGATCACCACGTCGTCGACGAGCCTCTTCCCGTCGGCGGTCGACACCGGATCGCTCCACGTCCAGCAGCAGCCGGCGGCGAGGCGTGCCGTGCCACCGTGCTGAGCCTGCTGCGCCGACAGCCACGCCTCCAGCGCTGCGGGTGACTCGGCGGTGGTGACGGCGAACTCGTCGTCCGAATCGGCGAGGTGGCTCCATGGTGTTGGCGGGACAGGGTCGAGTCCCAACAGCCGCTCCACCCACGTGTCGTAGGCGGCCGAGCCACCGCACCGGAACTGGCCGTGCAGGCGAACGACGTCGACGGCACAGCCCTTGGCCTCGGCGGCGGCCGTGATCTCGCGCAGCGACCCCATCTCGCCGGGCCGCACCGTCTGGTGCTCGTCCAGCAGGAACACGGGCACCCACGCGACGTCGATCAGCTCGTCGATCTGGCGTCCCGCGCGTTCCCGCACCTCGCGCCGAGTGAAGCGGTTGACGCTGGTCTCGCGGATGCGGTGGGCCTCGTCGCAGACCAGCACGTCGAGATCGCTTGGTCCGGCGGAGGTGTAGTTGTTGAAGTACTTGAACAGGTTCTGCACCCGGCTGTTCCCGCGTCCGGCGATCTTGCGCAAGCTCCGGGTGAAGGCGGAGGAGCCGGTCGCGTGGTGCACGGTGCGGCCGCGCCGAGCGAGGTCTCCCACGAGGCTCAGCGCGATGGCGCTCTTCCCTGGCCCGGGGCCGCCCAGCACGACGACGACGGTCCGGGTGTTCGCGGCCCTCGCCCTGTCCACCGCCCGCAACACCAGCTCGAACGCGACCTTCTGCTCGTCCAGCAGCACGAACTGTTCCCGTTCCCGGATCTCCTTCGCCGCGAGGGTGAGCAACGGAGCAGATCCACCGCACTCCTTTCGTGCGGGTGGGCCTGCCACCGGTGCGATCGGGCGCGTCGACATCGGTTTTTCACGACGACGGAAAAGGCATGTGCCCGTGGCGATAACGCTGTCCTTGTCGGTGCTCGTTGATAGAATGAGCAGGTAGGCAGGCAGTTCAGCATCGCAGGCGTACCGTTCGATTTCTGGGGATTCACGTCCGTGTCGAAAACGGTCGTGGTGTGTCCTTCCTCCGGCATGTTCGGTTCGTCGGTGGTGCTCCGTAGGGCGAACGGAGCTGGTTCAGTGACGACGACTGCCCATACCGTGTTCATCGGTGGACTCCAGTGGCTGGACTACGTCCATGCCGGTCCCCGCAAGGCCATGTCGATGGTGGCGGAGCAGAAGCGCCGCTATCTCGATCCCGCCCGACCCGCCTGGTCGGCGTACGGGCCTTTGTTGGCGGCTTTTCGGAGGGCACTGAACTCCGGTGATCGTCAGGAGGAATTGAATCGTGTCGTCGCGCAGGTGGCGGACAAGGGGGATTGGCGCACCGATGCCTATCGCGACGCGGTCGACGGTTTTCTGACGTGTATTCCGAAGCGGGCCACCGGAATGCACGTCAGTGACGCCACCTGGGCGGAGGGGAATCTCCGGATCGTGTTCCGGCACCTGCTCGGTGTCCGCCTGCACGACAGGTCCGACACGCGGTGGCTGGTCCTGCCCTACTGCAAGGGGGACGCGCTCGGTCAGGGCAGTGCCGACATCGTGCTGCAGATGATGGAGTCGTTCGCCGATCTCGTCCTGCCGGGCGCCAGGCCGGTGGTGCTCGACAGCCGCCACGCCACGCTCTACAAGCTCCGCGCGAACACCAACCGCGCCAACATCGACGCCTGCGTGCGCGGGCTGGCGCTCGCGTACGAGCGGCAGTGGTCGCTCGCGGCCTGAGAGAGCGCGGAGTCGGGCGGGTGTGCTCCTGACTCGCCCGACTCCGCTTTCCTCGTGCGGCACCGTCGCTCGTGGACGCTTTGATTTCCGAATCCGTCCCATGGCGGGCTGTCCGTCTACCTCGCCCGTGCTCATATGAGCGGATTTCCGGTCATTGCAGACGAAGGGGTTGTCTGGGAGCGTTTGCGGCCGAGAGGATACGTTGAAGATCGTGGCACGGCTGCCTCCTCATCGGACTTCCCTCGGGTGCCGACGCGGCTTTTGCGCCAGTTCGGCGGCAGAAGGCCGTCCGTTTTGCTCACTTGAGCGAAGACCTGTCTTCGCTTTCGTGCTCACGTGGGGGTGTGGCGTGCCGGCAGACAGCCGGTGTATCGCAAGGAGCACAGTGTGGATCCGAATCTGAGGCCCGGCGAGGACCTCCAGCATTATCTCGAACGACAAGCCAGCCAGATGCAGGAACGGGCGGCCGCGTTGCAGGAAGCCTTCGCCGCGGCGGCCGCGACCGTGACGTCGCGGGACGGCACCGTGACGGTGTCGCTCGCGCCCAACGGCGCACTGCGCAACATCCAGTTCGGCAAGCGCGCGTGCGAGCTCGGCGAGGCACGGCTGGCGGCGACGATCATGGACACCGTCCGCCAGGCGCAGAGCCAGACCGCGCGCGCAGTGACGAGCTCGGTGCAGTCGATCGTCGGCAACGGCGAGGCCGTCGAGATGATGAAGAGTTTCCTCCCGCCGGACCCGGCGGCGGCCGACGAGGTCGACCAGAACAAGTTCGTCGAGAACCCCGAACCCGACGTGGCTCCGACACCGCCGAAGCCGCCGGTGACGCCGCCGTCACCGACGACCGGGCCACGGCGCCGCCCCGCCCGTCCCGAGGCCGACGACGACGAGGTGAACCCCTGGTGAGCGGCGGATACGGGATCGAGGGCCTCGACGCGTTCGACGCGTTCGGCCGCGAGCTGGACTCGGTTGCGGCAAACGTGCGGCGGACCGGCGAACTGGTCAACGACATGGTCGCTGATCCGGGGCTGTGGGGAATCGCGCTCGGCCAGGTCATCGGTGCTGCGGCGAGCAAGTTCTGCGCCGACGCGCACGACACGTTCGTCACCTACGGCGAAGCGATCGACCGGCACAAAGACAAGCTCGTCGAGGCCCGCAACAGCTACGAGGAGCAGGAACAGGCCGTGGTCGACTCGATAACGAGGTACCAGCTGTGAGCGACATCGAGGACAAGGAAACGTATCGGCGCGGGGACCTCTGGCACGATCCGGGCGATCTGATCACCGCCGACAACTCCCGGACCAACGGCCTGGGAATCGGCAACACGATCGACGTCCTGCAGGGCGCTGTCGCCGACAACGACAAGGTGACCATGGGCATCGCGGGCGCGGGGCTCGCCCTGGACACGCTCGGTCTCGTGCTCGACCCGCTCGGCACGGTGTTCGCGGCCGGGATCGGCTGGCTCATCGAGCACGTCACCCCGTTCCGCGTGCCGCTCGACCTGCTGTACGGGGACCCGGAGGGCATCACGGTCGCGACGGCGGCGCTGGATACCGAGAAAGACCAGATCGAGCAGTGGAAGCGCGGCCTCGAAGGCAAGCTCGGCGAGCTCATGGGGACCTGGAAGGGCGAGGGCGCGGAGGCCTTCCGGGCGAGCACGCAAGACCTCGCCGACGGCATGGACGCGCTCGAGGACGCCCTTGCCGCGGCGAGCAAGAACATGCAGATCTGTGGTGCCGTCGCCGGCGGTGTGCGAGGGATCATCCGTGATCTCATCGCCGCGGTACTCGGAGGCATCCTCGCGGGCGCCCTCGCCGCGATCGCGGCCATGCCGTTCACCTTCGGGACCTCGATCGGGATCTTCCTGGGCACCGTGTTCGGGACGGTCGCCGCCGCCCTGGCCAAGATCGCCACTCACATCAGCGACCTGGTCTCGAAGGTCTCATCGGCCGCGAAGGCGCTGAAGAACGTCGGTGACAGTGCCAAGAAGCTGGCGGACGACGTCGCCAGGGCGGTGGACGATGTCCTGCCCACGCCCAGCCGCGGAAGCAACGGCAACACCGGGGGCGGGTCCGCGGTGAGCGGAAGCACCGGCGAGGCGCCCACATTCGGTGGCGGTGGCGGTGGCGGTGGCGGTGGCCCCGCCGGCGGCGCGGGTGGTGGCGGTCCCGTCGGTGGCCGTGGAACCGCTGGTGGTCCGGGTGGTGGTTCGTGGGCGGATGACGCTGATCCGACGTTCAATCCGTGGAAGGACGAGCCTTCTGCCGGTCAGCGTGGTGCGGGTGGTGGTGGAACCGCTGGTGGCCCGGGTGGTGGTTCGTGGGCGGATGACCCGGAGTTGACGTTCAATCCGTGGAAGGACGAGCCCTCTGCCGGTCAGGGTGGCACGGGCGGCGGCGGCAACCAGGGTGTCCCCGCTGGAAACCAGAGTCCAGAAGGGGGCGGCAGCCCAGGTGGTGGGGGCGTCGGCAGCGCGACACCCGACTCGCCGAACGGTTCGATCACGGACAGGCTCGGTGGTGACGGCCGGGCTCCGCAGGACGCGCCCAACACCGGTGGAGACACCAGTGCGGACGGCACGGTGAACACCGGTGGTGACCGTGATCCGGACGGCACCGAGGGCAACACCGGCCGGGAATCTGAGAGCTCGGATGGTGCGACGGGTACCGACCGGAGCTCCGAGAACGGTGACGAGGGCAAGTCCTTCGTCTGGGACAGCAAGGAGAAGACGCGCGACCTGTTGCTGGAGGGGGCGAGGAAGTACGCCGACGACCACCCCGAAGCGGGCATCACGCCTGACCAGCTCAGGGACTTCGAGGTCAAGACCGACAAGATCATCAACGCTCTCGAATCGAAGTATGCGTTCGATGCGCTGGAGAAGGTGAACCCGGAGGTCGCGCACAAGCTCGAGCACATTCTCCGCTCGGCCACCGACCTGACTCACGGCGAGGCGGGCCTCTACACGAAGGGCACGCTCGATTTCTTCCGGTTCGGCGCGTGGCCGGCCATGGTGAGCGCGGGGATCATCTCCGACGACGAGTAGCGGACGGCGTCGCATGTGACTGTCACCGGCTCCCGGACCTCAGCCGTCCGGGAGCCGGTCCTCTCGACTCGCCCTGCACCCTCTCCGTGCTGTGGCGAGAGCTCGCCGACGATCCCGTGGTGACTCGGATCGGCGAGTCGCTGGTCCGGCGAGGGGCAGACAGCAGCTGGACGACACCGGGGCCGCACCGGTCACGCCGTGCCGGGATGCAGCGGGGTTCCCAGCGGCAGGGTGCCGGCCAGTGCGCGCCAGTCGAGCATCAGCAACGTCGCGTCGTCGTCCATCCGGCCGCGCTGGTGGTCCAGAACGGCGCGCATCACCCGCCGCAGTGTCTCCGGCGCGGCGAGGTTCGCCGCCGAATCGTGTTCGACGAACTCGACCAGCCGGTCGACGCCGAACAGCCGGCCCTCGCGATCGCGTGCCTCGGTGATGCCGTCGGTGAAGAAGAGCACGCGATCGCCCGGTTCGAGCTGTTCGCGTCCCAGGATTCCGTCGGCGGGAGCGCGGGAGACCCCGAGCGGTATTCGCGGGCGGGTCTCCAGGACCTTCAGCGCGGCGTTGGCCCGCAACAGAAGTGGGGGCGGATGCCCCGCGAGGAGGTAGGTGAGCTCCCCGGTCGTGACGTCCAGCCAGCTGAGGATCGCCGTCACATAGCGTGCACCGGCGGGCCGGTTCTCGATGATCGTCGCGTCCGCCTCGCGCGCCAGCGCACGGAGATCACGCACGCCGCTGCGGCGGGCGTTGCGAATCGCGGCCAGCGTCACCGCGGTGGTCAGGCCCGACTGCATGTCGTGCCCGACGCTGTCGAACAGCGCGCAGAACGCGACGTCCTCGTCCACCGCGTAGTCGAACGCGTCACCGCCGACCCGTTGGTGTGGTTCGAGGACGACGCTGATCACGAGATCCTCGGAGGCGAAGGTGAGCGGGGGCAGCAGTTGCCACAACAACTCGGCGTCCCGGGTGAAGGGCGTCGTCCGACGGGCGACGTGCAGGGTGTCACCGTAGGCGAACTTCGTGGCGACGATGTGCCCGAGCAGGCTCGCGAGCGACAGGCACCGGTCACGGACGTCGGAATCCTGCGGGCTCAGGTCCGGGGGCAGGCCGAAACAGACCGCGCCGACGCGCTCCGTGCCGTCGACCATCGGCACCCAGAGCACCGTTCGCGCGTCGGAGGTCCGCTGCCAGAGGGGTTTCTGCAGCTGGTAGGCCCGGCCCGCAAGCGAGTCCTCCACTCCCACCGGCCCGCGGCCGGTCGCCACGAGCGGAGTGAGCACCCGCTGGCCGTGGTCGACGAGGTAGAGCTCCGCGGAGATCCCCAGTCGGCGGACCGCGCGGTCGGCCACGCGTCCCACGTCGGGTCCGGACGCGCTGTGCGTCTCACCGACGATGTCGGAGACGACCTCCCACCACCCGTTCAACTCAGCCACCACCCGTGGCGCTTACCCGCTGTGTCCGGGGGAAAACCCGGCTGTCGCCGCTGCCGTGAGCGGCCCCGGTGACCCCCGCGTCGACTCCGGCGGTCATCCTGGGAGCGGCGTACGACTCGACCGGAGGACCGCGAGGACATGGAGATCTGGATCAACCCGGCCTGCTCGAAGTGCCGCTCGGCGTTGTCACTGTTGGATGCCGAAGGCGCCGACTACACGATCCGCTACTACCTCGAAGAGCCTCCCACCGTCGAGGAGCTGGAGAAGGTCCTGGGCAAGCTGGGATTGGAGCCGTGGGACATTGCCCGGCTCGGCGAGCCCGCGGCCGAGGCGCTGGGCATGGCGTCGTGGGCGCGCGACGAGGCTCATCGCCGGCAGTGGCTCGACGCCCTGGCCGCCGAGCCGACCCTCATTCAGCGCCCCATCATCACCGCCGACGACGACACCGCCGTGGTGGGCCGCTCGCCGGAGGCGGTGCGGTCGGTGCTGCCGTAACGCGCGACTGCGCGCGACGCCGACGACGTCAGGCGCCCGCCGGGCGGCGGGCCTCGGCGAAGTCGCCACGTTCCAGCAGTGCGGACACCGCGACACCGGCCACGAGGCCCCAGAAGGCGGCGCTGATGTTCAGCGGGGTCACGTCGGAGACGGTGACGAGGAACGCGACGAGCGCACCCAGCGTGAAGTGGGTGCGGAAGGCCGTGACGAACGCGCTCTGCAGCGCCCGCAGCATCGCCAGGCCTCCGAGGACGGCGACGAAGGACTCCGGGGTCGCGAGCAGGAGCCGGACGAAGGCGGGCGCGAGCAGTCCGGTCATCATGGCGAGCAGACCGCACACGATCCCGGGCCGACCCGCCGTTGCTGCAGGCGCTGACGTCGGCGGTGCGGCATCACCCGCGGGCGCGGCTGCTCGTCGTGGTCACGGCCGTGACGGACGACCCGAGCTTGCCCGCCGACGTGCTCGACCTGCTCGCGCACAGCGCCACCGCCGAGATCGTCCTGGCTCCCCTGACTCCCACCGAGGTGAGTCGTGTGGCCGCGGCGCGCGGCGTGTTGCTGCACCCGTCGATGGCCGAGTCGCTGTGGCGGCACACGGGCGGCAGGCCCCGTCCGGTGGTGCACCTGCTCACCGAGGTGCCGTCGGCGACCTGGGCGCGGTTCGATCCGGAGCTCCCGGCTCCCGCGGCCGTCGCCGCTGCCGTGCGGGCCGCGTTGGGGCGTTGCTCGCCCGCCGCGCGCGCACTCGCCGAAGCGGCGGCCGTGCTCGGCCCGGGCATCGCGGCGCGGGACGTCGCCCGGCTCGCCGGCGTCGAGGACGACCCACTGCCCGCACTCGACGAGGCCCACACCGCCGGGCTCGTCGAGTTCGGCCCCCGCGGGCTCACCGAGGTGGGACCCCGCGACCCCCTGGTGCGGGCCGCGATCCTGGCGACGATGGGACGCGCGGCGGCCGCGGAGGCGCACCGCCGTGCCGCGGAGCTGACCGAGGACCCGGCCCGCCGACTCCGGCTGCTCGTCGCCGCGTCGCCGGTCCCGGATCCCGCGGTCGCCGACCGGCTCGACTCCCTGGCCGCCGAACACGCGGCCGAGGGAGCCTGGGCCACGGCGGCGTCACTGCTGCACGACGCGAGCCGGCTCACCGACGACCAGGTGCTGCGCGGGAGCCGCCTGACCCGCGCCGTCGACGCCTCCATCGGGGCGGGCGACGTCTACGCCGCGGCCGCCCTCGTGCCCGAGGTGGAGAGCCTGCGGGAGACCCCGCTGCGCAACGCCGTGCTGGGGTACCTCGCGATCGTGCGCGGACGCGCCGTGGAGGCCGAGTCGCGCCTGCGGCGAGCGTGGACGCTCGTGAACACCGAGCGCGAACCCGAGGTCGCGGCCCAGATCTGCCAGCGGTACGTGCTCCACGCACTCCTGCGGTGCCGGGGCGAGGAGCTGCTCACCTGGGCCGACCGCGCCATCGCGCTCGCGGGCCCGGACTCACCGGCCGCCGTCGAAGCGGCCGCCATCCGAGGGTTGGGTCTCGCGGGCACCGGACGGGTGCGCGAGGCGATGCGCGACTACGCCGAGCTCGGTGACCGGGTCCCGCACGGGGCGCAGGCGCTGCGGGTCGTGCTGGCGCGGGGCTGGCTCAACGTGGTGGTCGACGCGATCGACGACGCGCGCGCCGACCTCGCGAGCGCGGTCCCCACCACCTATCTCGGCGGGTCCACCCGCATCTCCCTGTGGGCGCGGGCCTGGCTCGCGCGCGCCCGGTTCCTCGCGGGCGAGTGGGACGACGCCCTGCGCACCGTCCGAGAGGCGGAGCCGCTGCTCGAACGCAGCGGGATCGTGCTCGCCGCTCCCCTGCTGCACTGGACGGCCGTGGCCGTGCACGCCCTGCGCGGGGAGTGGGAGGAGGCCGAGTCGACGCTGCGCCGGTGCGAGGCGGGCCCTCAGGACTACGAGTGGATGCGCGTCGCTTCCTGCCTCGCCCGCGCCCACCTCGCCGAGGCGCGAGCCGACTCCGCGGGCGTGCTGCGCGCACTCCACCCGCTCACCCAGAGCTGGGCGGGCGGCAGCATCGACGAGCCGGGCCACTGGCCCTGGCACGACCTGTACGCGCACGCGCTGGTCGTCGAAGGCCGGCACGCCGAGGCCGACACCTTCCTGCGCCGCCACGAACGGCTCGCCGACGACCGGGAGAGCGCGTCGACCCGCGCCCGGCTGGCGGCCGCCCGGGGACGCCTGCTCGGCGCCCAGGGCGACCACGTCGGCGCGACCCAGGCGTTCGAACGCGCACTCGACACCCTGGAGACCCTGCCCCTGCGCTACGACCGCGCCCGCGTGCTCTTCGCCTACGGGCAGACGCTGCGCCGGGCGGGCAAACGACGCAGGGCCGACGCCGTGATCTCGACATCGCGGGAGATTTTCGTCAGTCTGGGGGCCGCCACGTGTGTGGCGCGCTGTGACCGTGAACTGAAGGCGGGTGGGATGCACGTCGTCCGGTCGGCCCGTCAGGCCGGGGGACTCACGCCCCAGGAGGAGGCCGTCGCCGAGCTGGTGGCCCGGGGCCTGTCCAACCGTGAGGTCGCCGCCGAACTCTTCCTCGCCACCAAGACGGTCCAGTACCACCTGACCCGCGTCTACGCGAAGCTCGGCGTCCGTTCCCGGGCCGAGCTCGCCGCGCGCCGCTCGTCGAGCGGCGATGTCACCGTTCCCTCGATTCGACAGGAGATCGAATGACGCCGCACCACCAGATCACCGGCCCGGACACCGGCGAGGTCGTCGTGCTCGCCGGGTCGATCGGCAGCAACCTCAGCATGTGGGACCCGCAGGTGCCCCGGCTCGTGGACGCGGGCTTCCGCGTGGTCCGGTTCGACAACCGCGGCCACGGCCGCTCGCCCGTGCCCGACGGCCCCAGCTCGATGGCCGACCTCGCCGGCGACGTCGTCGAACTGCTCGACACCCTGGGCATCGAGCGCGCGCACCTCGTGGGGCTCTCGCTGGGCGGGATGATCGGCATGTGGCTCGGCGCCCACGAGCCGTCGAGGATCGACCGGCTGGTGCTGTGCTGCACGTCGGCCAAGCTCGGCACCCCGCAGATGTGGGAGGAGCGGGCGACGCAGGCGACGACCAAGGGAATGGTCAGCATCGCCGACGGCAGCATCGGCCGGTGGTTCACACCCGGCTGGATCCAAGCCAACCCGGGCCTGGCCAAGGAGTACCACCACATGACGGCCACCGTGCCCGCCGCGGGCTACGCGTCGTGCTGCGCCGCCATCGGCGGGATGGACCTGCGTGACGCCCTGCCGTCGATCACGGCGCCGACCCTGGTCATCGGCGGCCGCGACGACCAGGCCACGCCGCCCGAGCACGCGCAGCTGATCGCCGACCGCATCCCCGGCGCGCGCCTGGAGCTCGTCGACGGCGCCGCCCACCTGGGCAACGTCGAACAGCCGGAGATCTTCGGCGAGCTCATCACGGAACACCTCACGGCGAGGTGACCGGAAGCGGCGGGTGGGCCCCGCTCGAGAACTCGCGTGAGGGCGTCCACGCGGTGCGTGACGAGGTCACGGTAGGCGGGACTGCCTTGGACGTTGACCTCGTCCCCCGGGGAGACAATGGGAAACTTCTTCCCCGCGCGCCAGACCAAGATGGTTCGGTGATGGTGAGCAGGCTCGTTGCGTCCCGTTGGCGCCCTGACCGAGATGTTGCCTCGCTGTCACCGGCGGTTCTCTGTTTCGTCCGCGGTGACAACTGGGCTGCCTCACAGCTCGGTGAAGTATTAGCCGACAGGCTCGACGTGTGCGTCAGGCAGATGCAGAGCAAGCGAGTGTCGGAGTTCAGTCCCGAACCATCCCCGCATGCGCGGGGCCGCCCCCCGAGGCCCCGGCCGCCAAAACGGGTTCGTCACCCCACTGCCGCACGGCGCGACCGTGCTCCTCGGCGAGTCTGCGCGCTGACTTCTCTGCGATGCCGCCCCTGTCGTCCTCCCGCACGGAGACGGGGTTCTCGAAAGCGGAGACGAGGTTGACCGGCTGGTCGGCACGGACCACGACGGCTACCAGGCTCGGGCGTGTGCGGTGCGCGTAGGAGTTGGTGTGTCCTGTGGGCATCGAGCGGGCGAAGGCGTCGAGGAACAGTCGGGCGCCGTCGTCGGTGGTGTCCGCGTCGCCGAGATTCTCCTCGAGCTGGTGAATCCCAAGCGTTGCGTAGCGGTAGAGGGTGGCCGAATTAAACCCGACGGTGCCGATCATGCCCGCGCCGGTGTTCTCCGTGTTCTCGTCGTCCACTACCTCGCGGGATTGCGGTTCGGGGTGCGTGTCGACCAGCCGGGCAGTCTGCTGCGCGACTACCACACCGTCAGCGACTACCGCGGTGTCCCGCTTCGCCAGGCCGGCGTCAACGCCAAGGGAGAGCAGAAGCCCACCTCCCCAGCAAAGAGCACGCATGCTACCCACCGCTACTACCTTCAGGACGCCGTCTTCGTTGCTGCTGTCTCAGGACCGGCGCCGTTGATGACCGCACTCGCCGACGCGATACGTCGCCCTGCCTACCCGCTGTCGTTGGGACGGCGTTCGTGCCCGCCAACACAACCGATCGTGCTCGCTGTCGAGGAGGCGGAGGTGAGGGCGACGCTGGCCGCATGTCCGTGGCAGGCCGACACCCACAACCGCCGTCGTCTTCGCAGCCGGCACGGGGGAAGCCTCACTCACACGTCGACCTCCCCGCGACACCCCACGACCCCTTCGCCCTGTTGAGCTGGTGGCCCCATGCCGTTCCTCTCTCGCATCCGCATCAACCCCTTCCGTGAAGTCAGCCGAAAACTGCTCACCAATCCGCACGTCACACACGGTGCCGTGGTAGCCGGCCTTCCCGATCCTGAAGCAGACCGTCCACTATGGAGGTGGGACAGCGAGCGCGAAGGCAGGCCGTATCTCCTCGTCCTCACCAGTACCGCTCCGGACTGGACTCACCTCGTCGAACAGTGCGGTTGGCCCTCCGCGGGTGGCGACCACGTCGTCACCCGCGACTACGCCCCGCTCCTGCGCCAGCTCGCGAAGGGGCGGGAGTTCGCTTTCCGTGTCACCGCGAATCCCGTGCAGCATGTCCCAGCTCCTGTCATGGATTCAGTGCAGGGCTCCCCGGCGAAGCGCGGCCGCGCTCAGCGCATGGGACATCGCACCGCCTCTCATCAGCAACGCTAGTTCCTCCAGCGTGTCGAACGCTGGGGTTTCTCCATCCCCCGGCGCGACTCGGTGGAATCGGCACCGGAGCGGACGAGAATTCGGACCTGCGGGTCACTCAGAGGCAACGGCTTTCTTTCGCTAAGAAGAAGGCAGGCAAACCGGTTGTTCTGCACCTCGCGACGTTCGAGGGACGTCTGCGGATCAGCGACCCGGAGGTGTTCTCCCGCACTCTGCTCGAAGGTCTCGGCCCAGCGAAGGCCTACGGCTGTGGTCTCCTCACCCTCGCACCACTCCCGGCGACCACGCAGAGGTGAGAAGTGGCCGATATCTGGTGGAAAGCTCACCCGCACGATCTGCACCGCCTCACCGACCGCGTTTCCAGCGTCTATGTCGAACGCAGCCACCTCGACCGCGCCGAAAACGCGATCGCCGTCATCAATCGTCGCGAGACCGTAAGGATTCCGGCTGCGCTCGTGGCTGTGGTGTTGCTCGGGCCGGGAACCCGTGTCACCCATGGTGCGATGCAACTGCTGGCTGACTCGGGCACAGCGGTGTGCTGGGTCGGCGAGCAAGGTGTACGGATGTATGCGTCGGGCCTCGGCCCGAGCCGGGGCGCGGCGCTGTTGCAGCAACAGGCGTATTTGGTCAGTCGAACCAAACCACGCTTGGAAGTGGCGCGCGCCATGTATGCCATGCGGTTCCCCGGCGAAGATGTCACGACACTCACCATGCAGCAGCTCCGAGGTAGGGAAGGCGCCCGCGTCCGCAAGGTCTACCAACAGCAGGCACGTAGGTATGGGGTTACCTCGACCGGCCGGGCGTACAAGGCGGGGGATGCCTTCGCGGCCGGGGACGATCTGAACCGCCTGCTGTCCGCCGCCAACGCCGCTCTGTACGGGCTCTGTCATGCGGTCATCGTTGGGTTAGGGGCAAGCCCGGGACGCATCTGCATCGGCAGTGGAATCCGACCGGTGACGAGCCACCGCTGGTGGAAGGCACTAACCTCGTACGCAGGCCGTATGACGAAAAACTCCAACTTTGACCCCTGGTCGGCCGTCGATGCCGCCGCCAACGGCACACATCGGCTGTTGGTGGTCGGGGACTGGTCGAACTACCTCGTGGTAAATCGGGTTGGAACCACAGTTTCATACCTGCCTCCGGGCGTGTTGCAGGGCAGTAACCGCAGGCCAGACGGCCGTGTCGGCTGGTACGTCTACTGGCGTGTAGGCGCGAACGTGCTGACTCCGAAGGCTTTCCGGCTGTTGAAGGTCACGACAACGGCCTGACCCCCAAAGGATTCGGGAATAACCGGCTAGTCAACGTCAGTTAGATACGTTTTGGTCTTTTCAACCCTCCGTCATGTGGAGTGGAAAGCCCCCGGCTGGAACTAGAGTCCTGGTCGGGGGTTTCCCGTTCCTGCTGGTGCCAAGGCCAGGCGGGCTCGACCTTCTTCAGGGAATCTCAGGTAGGCGGGGCTCGACCATGCCCGCAATCACCTCGGCGGCTTCACAGGCGGCCTGCGAGCTGTCCTCTCCGGTGATGGTTACATCGACTCGGGAGAGGTCGTCTATTTCCATCGCGAAGTTGCAGTCGCCCAGTTTCGAGTTCTGGGTCGAAGCGGCGGGGCGTCGGTTGATCTCGCTGGTCTCAATACCGTCGCCGTAGTCTCGCATCTCATCGATACTTTGCGTGTCATGGATGCTTACGGCGAACGTGAACCCGTCTCCGCCATTATTTAGGCTATTCTGCCAGAAGCATGCGCGTACGTCTTTATCTTCTTTGTATCGTGAGTCAAAGTTGCCCACATCGGCAAGGTCTTCAGTTGTAAGCAGCTCGCAGGGGTCAATGTCGAGGCTAATCGAGGTAGCTGAAGTGGGTGTTGTTGGAAGTATGCTACCGGTCGAAGGATTATTCGACCAAGTTTGAGGCGATGCGGATCCTGGCTCCTCGCTTGCGCACCCAGACGCTGCCGACAGTAGCAAGGTCAAAGTGGCAATACCTGCCCACTTGTTGAACTTGGAAGACACAGATCATCAACCGCCCAAATTGCGAAACGCGTCCACGGAGGACTCTTCTTGCTCTTCGTACTGATCCGAAGCCCTCTGTAGGGCCTCTCAACTCTGCTGTAGCACGATCTCTAGTGCATCAAGTGAGGCGCGGACGGATTGATCATCGTTCGCGGCTGCGTGCATGTGCTGCGCGACTCTTCTTCCGTAATCGTGATTTCCGAGCGGCGGCATCTTGTCGAAGGCCTGCAGTTCGGTCCGCATTATAGAGATTTCGTCAATATAGTTATTCAGCACCTCGATGATCGGGTCGGCGGCTTCCTTGGTCACCCTGAAACCGCCCGACTTGGCTGAGGAGATCAGCGCGTCCGCCGAGCGGCCCATCTTTGCCATCGCTTCGGTGCCCATCGACTTGTTCATCGCCGATAGCGCGCCCATCATCGCCCCACCGCCCGGAGCGAACGCAGCAGCTCCACTGGCGACGTTTGTGGGATCAGACACGAGTACCCCCAAGCCCAACCGCACGGAACCGTTCGGCTTCGGAGTGTATCGGCCTGACGGCTACTTCGTAGGGGATAGCCGCGTCACCTAAGCGCGGTCGTTGGGGCGGAGGTGGCTGTGGTGGCCGCCTTGCAGCTTTTGCTCAGCGGGGCCTCAGCCGAGTGACTGTAGGGTCACTGTCCGCAATGCTGTCTGCTATGTCGACGTTCTCCAGGTGCTCCTGTATCACCGGTTCGGCCTGCGCTTTCACGCGCCGTCGTTGCTCTTCCAGGTCGTGGACCCGCTCCTCTAGCCAACTCACCCGAGCGTTGAGCGCGTGGAGGTCATCCTGGTGAAGCCGTGCGCTGATGCGGTCGTGCAGGTCGCGCATGCGGTAGAACAGCTCGCGCATGATCGCACCTTCTTAGTGATCGTCATCTCGATGTGAGCCTGTGCTCTGGGGTGCCCACAAGCGTCGTCGCTTCTCGTACCTGCGTTTGCTTGACAGTCACACACCTGACTGCGGTGTCGGCCCCGCGTGCGCGAGGATGCTTCGCCGGACGGATTGTCGGAGCTCGCACACTGGCGATCCAGGCGGTGGTCATCGACAGGGCGAGTGGCAGGGTGTGGCATACCACACCAGGGTGCCGATGCCGTCGCGCAGCGGGGACTCCACCGGCGAGCTCATCACGGAACACCTCACGGCGAGGTGAGCGGAAGCCGTCGCTCGTTCCGGTGAACGGTGCGCCATCGCCGCCGGGCTGTCGGTGCGGCTGACTACGGTCGCCGCTGCGACAGCTCGACACGCTGGGGGAAGCGATGGGTGGGTTCCGGTCGGATCAGGCGCGTGGCCCGGATGGCAAGTGGATCAAGGAGAAGATCGGCGGAACGGTCGTGGGGGCCGCTCTGGTAGCCACGATGATGGCGACGCCGATCGGCGCAGGAGTCACCGCGAGCGGCGGTGCGCTCTCCGCCGAGTCGTCGATCGGGCAGCTCGCCCGGAGCACGCTCGACAAGGCCAAGCAGAGCGCGAAGAAGGGGCAGCGTCGCACCACGTGGAAGCGGCTCGACCTCCGGGAAGTCACACGCAAGTCGGATCGGGTTGCCGACTGCGCCGTGCACTCCTACGGTCGGGTCCAGCGTTTGCTCGCGACCACGCCGTGCCGTTCGCTGCATCGCGTGCTCTATGCCCTCGACGGCCGCGACGGTGACCGGGTCGTGGTGTCGGTGTCGTGGGTGCGGATGCGCAGCACGGGGGCGGCGCGGGCGCTGCGGAACCTCGTCGACGTGCACGGGACGGGCAACATCCGCCCCCTGCCCGGCAGCCTCGTGGGGTCAGGCCGCATCGACTGGACGGGGTGGAACTACGACTCCGTCCGGTCGGGCAGGCAGGTCACGATCGCCGAGGTCGAGCCGCTGCGGGGAAATCCGAGCGCGGAATACATGGACGCCGTCGCCGAAGCCGCCGCCCAGTTCCCCCGACCTCGGTGACGTCCGGAATGGCAACCGCCGGGTCAGAAGTGACGCGAGCCGCCATGGTGGAATGTTCCTAACAAGTGGAACGAGGGACTTGCCGCGCACGTCTCAGGTCGGATACCCGACCAGCGGCGAAATGCTCGGCTTCGCCTTCACCACGGAGGAGTGCTCACCCATGTCCGGTGGGGATTACATCGACAGTACCGCCCACGCTGCCACGCTCTCCTCCGCGATGGACGACTTCGAGAAGGCGCTGACCTACCGGTGGCGGGAGCTGGTCACGGAGAAGATCTACGCGCTGGAGCACGACTACCCGGTGCGGATCAGGCGTTCGATGAGTCCGCACAACTCCGAACCGATGTGGGAGTACTGGTCTGCGGCCGCGGTCCACCACATGCGGGGTCCGCAGGGCGGGTGTGCCTACGTCGACTGGGTGCGGGGAGGCCAGGAGGGTTCGCTCGGCTCCGTCACCTGCGACGGGAAGACGGGGGCCACCGAAGAGGTCGATGTCGTGGGGCCCAGCGGTCAGATGGAGACCGTCCCGCCCTACATCGACTGCGGTATGGGGAAAGTACTGGCCCAGGTCGAGGACTGGGCCTGGGGCGAGCGCGAGCACGTCTACTATCAGCTTCCGCTGTTCGACACCCACGACGTCGGCGCCATCAAGAAGGCCCACGACGACTTCATCAAGGTGGGCAAGCAGCTCGGGTTGGAAGCCGCGTCCGGTTCGGCCGACGTGGGCACGTTCACGCCGACCAGCGAGCGCGAACTCGTCGCCACGGTCGAAGATCTGGCAGGTGAGCGCGGTGAGGGACAGGACTGGTGGGCGGGCTGGACCGGCCTGGCCGCCTCCCGGGCGAAGGCGGGCTTCTTCGCCTCGGTCGCACCGACCATGAACAACCAGTCCGGCATCGTGGGATCGCTTGCGAACCTGTATTCGGCTCGGGCCGCCATCATCGAGAAGGGCCGCAACGACGCCCTGTACTGGATCCAGTGGGCGACCAAGTCGCTCAAGGAAGAGGAGGCCACCTCCACGAATCTCGTGCCGGGGTGGAAGACCGTGCAAGCCCTGGGCACCGCCATCAGCATCAGCGGCGGTTGGACCGGAGTCGGCGGCGCGGTCGGCGCCAGCGTGATCCTGGTGGGCTTCCTCGGCGAGAACCTGATGGGCGAGGTGAAGCAGGAAGGGTACAAGCACGAGGTCGTGGACGTGGTCGAGCAGCTGAACACGAAGATCGACGCCCTGAACGACGAGATCACGGACCTGGAACTGGATTACTCCGGTGTCGTGGGCTCGCTGCGGACCACGATGTTCGGCATCCACAGCTACAACCTGGAGCTGTACGACCTGACGCAGAACGACCCGCAGGGTGACGACGAGGACGAGAAGGACGGATACACGGCCCACGTCGACGACATCCTCAAGATCGGCCAGGCGTGTTACGAGGCGGGCGAAGCGTATGCCGAGCTGCTGCCGACCCTCTCCGGCACGTTCGAGGCCGACGCGAGCCTCGCGGACAAGGACGGTAGCCCGACGGAGACCGACACGCTTTTGATCGAGACCCGCGACCGGCTGGAAGAGTTCATGAAGACGTCCTCGGCGCGCTATCTGCTCGCCGGCGACCAGGTCAAGAAGGCCGCGGAAGCCTACGCGGAGGCGGAGGAGGACCAGAAGGCGGCGTTCGACCGGATCATGGCCGACTGGGAGGACGCGGACGTCGGCGACTACCAGGACGACGTCGACTTCGACCCGGAAGAGGCCGCCCGCGAGACCGAACGCACCGGCTTCGATCCGTACGAGGACCACCCCGCTCGGGGCGGCGCCGAGCCCGGTGCCGGTGACGGCGAGGAGTACGAGACCGACAAGGACTCCTGACGGGCACGTGCGTGGGTGTCGAGCCGGAGGCCTGCCCGACACCCACGCACCGCACCACTACCGCACGGGCGCTCCCGGGCCGAGTGGGATGCCGAGCACCCACCAGGCGAGGAACAGCAGCGTCCAGGCGGTGGTCATCGCCAGGGCGAGCGGCAGGGTGTAGGACACCAGGGTGCCGATGCCGGCGTTCTTGCGATACCGCTGGAGGAATCCGAGCGCCATGATGAAGTACGGGCTCATGGGCGTGATCGCCGTGGACCCGGAGTCGGCGATGCGGAACAGTGCCTGCGTCGTTTCGGCGGGCACGTCGACGAGCATCAGCATCGGAACCAGCACCGGGGCGGCGATCGACCACATCGCCGAGCCGCTCGTCACCATCACGTTGACCAGTGTCAGCAGCACGAGCACCAGCAGGAACACGACGATGATCGGCAGTCCCGTCGTTTCGAGCAGTTCGGCCGCCCGCACCGACAGCACGTCGCCGACGTGGGTCCAGTCGAAGTACGCGAGGAACTGGGCGATGGCGAAGAACAGCACGAGCACGGGCGCCATCTGCTTGAGGCCCTCGACCATCAGCTTGGGCACGTCGGCGGCCTTCGTGATGGTGCCCGTGCGCACGCCGTACACGATGCCGACGGTGCCGAAGAGGAACGCCACCACGGTGGCGATGCCGTCGAGCAGCGGGGACTCCACGATGCTGCCGTCCTCACCCCGCAGCGGCGAGGATTCCGGAAGCACGAGCGCCACCAGCACCACGGTCGCGACGAGCAGCGCCGCACCGGCCAGCCGCAGCGCCGAGCGCTCCCGTGGGGACAGTCGCAGTGTGGCGATGTCGTCGAGCTCGGCGTCGGGATCGGGGTCCAGGTCGGGACGTTTACTGAGCACGAACCGGGTCACCAGAGTGATCACGGCGGCCAGCACGAGCGACGAGGCGATGTTGAAGAACCAGTTGCTCACCGGCGAGACGTACGCGTCCGGGTCGATGATCTGTGCCGCCGCCGTGGTGATCCCGGCGAAGATCGCGTCGTTGGGTGTCGGGATGGGGCTGGCGTCGTAGCCGGAGGCGATGGAGGTGTAGGCGACGACGACGCCGAGGATCGGCGAGCGACCCACCGCGCGGAAGGCGAGCCCTCCCAGGGGCACCAGGATGATGTAGGCGGCGGCGGAGGCCACGTGCGCCGCGGTGCCCGCGAAGGCGACGGCGAACACCACCCACGACGCCGGAACGCGGGACACGCTGACCCGCATGAGCGCGGCGAGGAAGCCGCTGCGCTCGGCCACGGCGACACCCATGATCACCACGACGATCGTGGCCATGGGCGGAAACGACGCGAAGTTGTCGATCATCGTCGACACGGCCATCGCGAGGCCGTCGCCCGAGATCAGGCTGCGCACGGCCACCGTCTCGCCGTCGCTCGGCGACACCACGGAGACGCCGAGCCCGGCGAGGACGGCGCTGACCACCGCGAGGATCGCGGACAGCAGCCAGAACAGCCAGAACGGGTGGGGCAGCGCGTTGCCCGCGCGTTCGATGACGCCCATGGCGCGCACGATGCGCGGGAGTCTCCGGCCGTCGGCAGCCTTCGAGGAGGAGTCCTGTGTCGTCATGGTCAATCCTTTGAGGACGGAAGCCGGTGGCGGCTGACGAAGTGCCACAGCACCTCGTGCGCCTCGATGGTCTGGGTGGTCTCGCCGCCGCCGCTGTAGACGTCGGCGCCCGGCCAGGTGTGGCCGCCGCCGTCCACGGCGACGTGCCGGACCTCCGCGCCGCGGTCGCAGCCGTGGGAACGGAACACCGTGATGTCCGGCTCGATCCGCCGGCTCGTGGTCGTGCCCGCGCAGCCGTTGCGGTCCGCCCAGCCGCGCACCCAGTCGGGGATGGCGGGCAGGTCGCGCTCGGCGTCACCCGCGTACGGGATCGTCGCGTCGTGGGTGCCGTGGAACTCGATGACCGGCACCGGTCGCCCTGGTTCGCAGTCCTCGCGGGTCCCGGGGTAGAAGGCGCCCGCGACGGGCGCGATCGCGGCGATGCGGTCGGACATCCGGCAGGCGAGCAGGCCGGTGAGACCCGCGCCGTTGGACTTCCCCGTCGCATACACCCGGCGGGTGTCCACGCAGAGTTCACGTTCGAGCTGGTCGAGCAGGTCACCGGTGAACGCGACGTCGTCGACGCCGGGCGCGGAGTACGGGGCGCCCTGCCAGGCCTGCCGGTCGCCGTCCCCGAGTCCGACGACGCCGTTCGGATAGGCGACGACGGCGGGCAACGTGGAGAGTTTCGAGAACTCCTCCGTGCGCACGGCGTCGTTGCCGCGGCCGTGGAACACGACGACCACGGGCCACGGGCGACGTGCATCGTAGTTCTCGGGCAGGTGCAGGCGGTAGGTCCGGTCGAGACCACCGCTGCTGATCGTCCTGTCGTGGCTCGTGCCCGGTGGTTGCGGCGCGACGCTGCCGCAGCCGGGCGAGGCGGGCCGGGGGTGTGCTGTCGCGGGAGGCGCGCTGAGTGCGAGGAGCGCGCCCGCCGCGGCCAGCGCCGCGGCGAATCGGGGAAAAGGCACCCTCATGACGGTTCCCTTTCGAGTCGGTCGGCGTCGTCGACGGCCGATCACGCGCCCGGAACGAGGGCGCGCGGGGACAGCGGCGGCACGCGGGTGTGCCGTCGTTTCGAGACGTGTTTGAAGGATTCGTGCGTGGGGGCTAGCTCGCCAGCCACTCCTCGGCGAAGTCGACGATGCGCCCCACGATGGCGTCCACAAGGGACTTTCCGTCGTCGGCGTCGGAGCGGCGAGGATCTCCGAGGACGCCGTTGCGGCTGAGTCGGTCGTAGGGCACAGGGAGGGTGATCCCGGTGTGCCGCGACAGTGTGCCGAGCGGGTCCAGCTCGGCGCGCCGGGTTGTGCCCGGCACCAGTCGGTCCTCGTGCACCAGTTCCGGTGCGAGATGGCGTAGTTGTGCGGTTTCGGCTTCGCCGCTGTGCCCGTGCACCTCGCTGACCTCCATGCCCGCGACGACGTCGGAGGCCAGCGAGGTGAGCGGCGTCCAGGCGAAGCCCAGGTCCGGGTGGCTGACGAGCAGATCCTGCGCCACCGTGCTCAGGGTCGCGTTGTTGCCGCCGTGCCCGTTGACGACGAGGATCTTGCGCCAGCCGTGCCGGTGGAGGCTGGTGGCGTACTCGCGGACGACGGCGGCGAACGTCGTCGTGGTGAGCGTGACCGTGCCGGCGAAACCGAGGTGGTGGGGGGAGACGCCCACCGGCAGCGGGGGACCGACCACCGCGCGCCCGGCGAGTGCGGTCGCCACGAGGTCGGCGACCCGCTCGGCGCGGATCGAGTCCGTGGCCAGCGGCAGACCGGGGCCGTGTTGCTCGAACGCGCCCGCGGGCACGAGCACGAGCGGGCTCGCGGTCACGGCGCGTGCCGCTTCCTCGGTGGTCAGCTCGGCGAGGCGATGGGTGGTCACTGGTCGCGCTCCGGCAGGTTCGCGCTCTCGACGACGGCGCGGATGGAGGTCAGGTGCTCGTGAGTGAGCGCGTGCGCGCGGTCGGCGTCACCGGCGCGGACCGCCTCCAGGATGCGTTGGTGCTCGGCGTGGTCGCGTTCGCGGTCGTCGTAGCTGTGCCGGATCTCGATCTGCTCGCGCACGCGGACGTGCAGGAGGGCCTCGATGGTTTCGCGGAGCAGGGTGTTGCCCGCGGTGGCCGCGAGTGCCACGTGGAAGTGCACGGCCGGACGTTCGTCGCCCTTCTGGGGCGCGAGCGCGTTGGCGACCGCCTTGTCGAGCTGGGCCAGGCCGTCGGCGTCACGCGCCCGTGCGGCGGCGGCCGCGATCGAGGGCTCGACGACGAGCCTCGCGTCGATCAGCTCCAGCACGGCGGCGCGGTCGATCCCGGGCCGGTGGGGGTTGGCCAGGAGCCTGCGGTCGATGCCGGAGCCGACATACGTGCCGGAGCCGTGCCGGAACTCGACGGCGCCCGTGGCTTCCAGCCGCCGCAACGCCTCCCGCACGGTCGGCGTGGTGACCTCGAAGCGGCGTGCCAGTTCCCGCGACGACGCCAGCGCGTCACCCGGGCCCAGGCGCTCGGTGCGGATGATGCCGACGATGTCGTCGGCGAGGCGTTCGGACAGCGACGGCTCCACTCGGGTCATAAAGTGACTAAATCACTTAGTCAAAACAGCTGTCAAGAGTCGTGCCGAACGTCGCGCCTCCTGACGTCCGTGCGCGGGCCCACCTCGCTCCGTACCCTGAACGGGTGCGGATGCGACCGACGCTGAGCTGGACGCCGACCGGCGTGAGCGCGCCGTGCACCACGGAGCTGACTGAGGTCGCGCGCGTGGTCGGCGATGGCGGTGTGGTGGTGCTGAGCGGGGCCGGGTTGTCCACGGAGTCGGGCATCCCGGACTACCGCGGCGCGGACGGGACACTGACCCGGCACCTGCCGATGACCCACCAGGAGTTCCTGTCCAGCGACGAGGGCCGACGCCGGTACTGGGCGCGCAGTCACCTCGGCTGGGCGGCGTTCTCGCGGGCCCGGCCCAACGCCGGTCACCGGGCGGTGGCGGCGTTGCAGCGCAGCGGTCACGTCGCGGGCGTGATCACGCAGAACGTGGACGGGCTGCATCAGGCGGCGGGCGCCGAGGGAGTCGTGGAGCTGCACGGCAGCCTCGCGAGCGTCGTCTGCCTCGACTGCGGGCGCACCGGCTCCCGCAGGCAGCTCGAACAGCGGCTGCGCGCCGCCAATCCGGACTTCCGGGCCGAGGTCACGCGCATCAACCCCGACGGCGACGTGGACCTGCCCGAGCACGTCGTGCGCGACTTCCGGTTGGTGCCGTGCTCGGCCTGCGGGACGGGGAGGCTCAAACCGGATGTGGTGTTCTTCGGCGACAGCGTGCCGCGGGCCCGGGTCGACGAGTGCCGGAGGCTGGTCGACGACGCGCGGGCCGTCCTGGTTCTCGGGTCGTCGCTGGCGGTGATGTCCGGACTGCGGTTCGTGCGCCAGGCCGCGAAGGCGGGCATTCCGGTGCTCATCGTCAACAGGGGTGAGACCCGCGGCGACGCGCACGCCCGGGTGCGCGTCGACCGCCCGCTGGGCTCGGCGCTGACCGAGCTCGTCGCGCGGCTCGGCGGCTGATCCCGATCACGAGGTCGACCGTCCCTCCTCGGATTCCAGAGCCGGTCGTCGCTGGCAGCGGGTCTTCACCCAGTTCGATTCCCGTGGGCCCCTTAGCGCAGACGTGTTACGGCACCGGGTGCTACATCGACCTGCTCTCGGCACCGAACATTGAGGATCGCTGTTGACTCTGTATGTAACGATCAGGTTGCTGAGGGTAAGCGTTGTTGCGAACGCTTGGCTGTACTCGATGTAGCAATGGAGTACGCCTGGATTACGCCGTAGGAGGGCTTGTTGTCAGTGCGACCGGGAATCGTGGCGGACCGCTTCCGCCTGCTTGGGCCTATCGGCAAGGGCAATATGGGCGAGGTGTATCGGGCCGAGGACCAGGCTGCCGGGGACGTCGACGATCGCGTGGTCGCCGTGAAGCTCGTCCTCCGTACCCGTTCCGGCTCGCACATCGATTCATTAGCGGGGACGAAGGCCGGCGAGCGCTTTCAGCGAGAAGTGCGGATTATGCGCCGGCTGGACCACCCGAACCTGCCTCGCCTCGTCGACGGTGGTGTGGATGCCGAGGGGCTGCCTTACCTGGCGATGGAGTTCCTGGACGGGCGCACCCTGCGTGATCTGATCTCCGAACGAGCGCAGTCGCCCGTGTCCTGGGTCGTGGCTCTGGGTGCGCAGATCGCCGACGGACTGGCGGCCGCGCACGCCGAGAACGTCGTGCACCGTGATCTCAAGCCTTCGAATGTGATGGTGGTGCGCGGTGGCGTGGTCAAGGTCCTCGACTTCGGCATGGGGCGTATGGCCGACGACACCGACGCGGCACGGCTCACCAGCACCGGCGTCACGGTGGGAACGGCCCGCTACATGGCGCCCGAGCAGTTCCGCGCTTCGGCGGTCGGCCCGGCGGCCGACCTGTATGCGCTGGGGTGTGTGCTGTTCGAGTTGCTCACCGGCGTCCCGCCGTTCCACAGTGAATCGGCGCATGAACTCGGGCACAAGCACCTGACCGAAGAGGCGCCACCGTTGCTTCCCCTGCGGCCCGACGTGCCCGTGGAAGTGGCCAGGCTGATCGACAGCCTGCTGGCGAAGGACCCGGCGGACCGGCCGGTGGACGCGGGCGCGGTCCGTGACGCTCTTATTGCGCGGAGCACGGATGCGGACGAAGAAACCGTGTCGGGGTGGGAGGCGTTCAACCCGGTGACCCGCCTCATCGAGCTGCGCTCAGCCGGTACCTCGGTGCCAAACCCTGGCGCGGATACGAAGCCGGCCCCAGGGGCGGGGATGGACGTCTTCGGCGTGCACCGCAGGTTGATCGACGACTACCGGGCCTTCACCGAGGGTGGCACGGTCATTCGCGACCAGCGGATCGCCGCGTTCGTCCGTGACGATCTCGACGCCAAGTCGCAGTGGCCCGACCCGTGGCTGTCGCTGAACCCGTTCTTCGCCTCGGGCGGCACGGTGCTGGAACTTGCCAGGGACGGCGTGCTCCACGACGAGTGCACGCGGATCTTCCAGACCGGCAAGACCGAGGGCGGCACGGTATGTAATGGACGGCCTCTCGCGTTCCACCGCCACCAGCGCGAGGCGATCGACATGGCACGCACCGGCGAGTCCTACGTCCTCACCACGGGAACCGGCTCGGGCAAGTCGCTGTCCTATCTCGTGCCCATCGTCGACACCGTGCTCAGGGCCCGCGATCAGGAGGGACCGAGCGCGCCGAAGCGGGTTCGCGCGATCGTCGTCTATCCGATGAACGCGCTGGCCAACAGCCAGCTCAAGGAGTTGGACAAGTTCCTGCTCGACGGCTACGGCCCCGGCAGGCAGCCGGTCACCTATGCCCGCTACACCGGTCAGGAGGGCGAGGAGCGGCGCAGGGACATCCAGAACAATCCGCCGGACATCCTGCTCACCAACTACGTGATGTTGGAGCTGATGCTCACTCGGCCCGACGACCGGCGTTCGCTGATCAGGATGGCCACCGGGTTGGAGTTCCTCGTCTTCGACGAGCTGCACACCTATCGTGGCCGTCAGGGCGCGGATGTGGCGTTGCTGATTCGCCGGGTGCGGGAGGCCTGCCGGGCCGAGAACCTGCAGTGCGTGGGTACTTCGGCCACGATGTCGAGCGAGGGCACCGAGGAGGACCGCCGGGCGGTAGTCGCCCGGGTCGCTTCTACCCTTTTCGGCACGACGGTGCGGCCCGAGCACGTCATCGGGGAGACCTTGGTGCGTGCCACAGGTGAGGCGCCCCCAACAGTGCCTGCCGAGCGGCTCCGCGCGCTCGACGCCCCCCGCGCCTATGCGGACCTGGTGGCCGACCCGCTTGCACGGTGGATCGAGACACGCTTCGGGCTGGCTACCGAGGAGGGCACCGGCAGGTTGGTCCGGCAGCGACCCGCGAGGATCGAGGACGCGGCGGCCGAGTTGGCGGCCGACAGCGGTGTGCCCGACGACGTCTGTGCTGAGGCCATCCGCCGGACGCTCGAAGCGGGTTCGCAGGCGAGGCATCCGGTGACCGACCGCCCGCTGTTCGCGTTCCGGCTGCACCAGTTCCTGTCCAAGGGCGACACGGTCTACGTCACCCTGGAAGACAAGGAGACCCGCCACCTGACCCGCGACTACCAGCGGGTTCAACCGGGCTCGGACGGCAAGATCCTCCTGCCTCTGGCCTTCTGCCGCGAGTGCGGGCAGGAGTACCTCACGGTGTGGCGCAGGACCGGCCCCGAAGGCACCGTCTACGAGCCGCGCCGGGACACCACCGCGACAGGTGGCCGCGCCGGCGACGGCTACCTCTACATCGACCCGCACCGGCCGTGGCCCGCCACCACCGAGGAGGCGATCGCCGATCGGCGCCTGCCCGAGTCGTGGCTGGACGTCGACGCTCACGGCTACGACACGGTGCGCGATTCGTATCGCAAGCGGCTGCCCCAGGCCATTACCGTGGACGCCTACGGCAACGAGGGCAAGGGGGACCTCGCCGCCGCTTTCATCCCGGCGCCCTTCGGATTCTGCCTGCACTGCGCGGTGAGTTACGAGCAGGTGCGCGGCAAGGACTTCGCCAAGCTGGCGACGCTCGACCAGGAGGGCCGCTCGTCGGCGACCTCGCTGGTGTCGGCGTCCATCGTGCGTTCGCTCAAGCAGGCCCCCGAAAGCGCGCTCGACGAGAAGGCCCGCAAGCTGCTGACGTTCGTGGACAATCGGCAGGACGCTTCGCTGCAGTCCGGGCACTTCAACGACTTCGTGCAGATCACGCAGCTTCGGGCGGCGCTGTACCAGGCGGTGGTCGACGCGGGTGAGGACGGCATCCGGCACGAGGAACTCGCCTCTCGCGTCACCGACGCTCTCGGGTTGAAGCCCGCCGACTACGCAGGTGCCACGGACCTACCGCCGTCGTTGGCCCGCAACGCGGCCAAGACGTTGCGCGACGTGATCGCGTTTCGGCTGTATCTCGACCTGCAACGCGGTTGGCGGGTCACCATGCCCAACCTGGAGCAGACCGGCCTGCTGCGGATCGACTACGAGGACCTGGACTGGCTGGCCGCGAACGAGGAACGTTGGACGCGAACGCTGCCGGAGTTGCGGGCCGCCGAGCCGGGTCTGCGGATCGACATGATGCGGGTGCTGCTGGACGAGATGCGCCGGGCGCTCGCCGTGGACGTGCAGTACTTCCGCGATGAGTTCGACAGTCTTCAGCGCGCGAGCGAGGAACGGCTTGTCGAGCCGTGGGTGCTGTCCACGAATGACAAGCCGAATGTCGGCACGGCGTATCCACGCGGCTCCAAACCCGGGATGGACCGCTCGGGGCTGTTCCTGTCGGGGCGCGGCAAGTTCGGTAAGTACCTGCGCAGGACCCACTTCTCAGGGCTGTCGACCGACGACACCCAGCAGGTGATCGCTGATCTGCTGGAGGTGCTGGCCGAAGCGCAATTGGTGCACCGGGTCGAGACGACACCGCAGCGGGGCGGCCGGTTCCGGCGCTCGGCGGGTCCGCCTATGACGGGCTACCGCATCGCGGCGAGAGCCCTGATCTGGCGGGCGGGCACGGGCGAGCGGGGCACCCACGATCCGCTGACCCGCACCTACGCCAGTGGGGAGGGGCCTCGGGTTAACCGGTTTTTCCGGGACCTCTACCGGAACGCGGCCGGGGTGCTCGGTGGGCTGGGGGCCAAGGAACACACCGCCCAGGTGGATCCCGCGGAGCGGGAGCGGCGCGAGGAGCTGTTCCGCAACGGGGCCCTGAGCCTGCTCTACTGCTCGCCGACGATGGAGCTGGGTGTCGACATCTCCGAGCTCAACGCCGTGATGATGCGCAACGTGCCGCCCACGCCCGCGAACTACGCCCAGCGCAGCGGCCGGGCGGGCCGGTCGGGGCAGCCCGCGCTCGTCACCACGTACTGCGCGACGGGCAACAGCCACGACCAGTACTATTTCCGCCGTTCCGACCGCATGGTCGCGGGCGCGGTGGCCCCGCCCCGGCTCGATCTCGCCAACGAGGATCTGGTGCGCTCGCATGTCCACGCGATCTGGCTGGCCGAGTCGGGACTCAAGCTCGGCCGTTCGATTCCCGACGTCATCGACATCGGCTACGCCGAGGACGCCCGGCGTCCAGACCCGGAGCTGCCCCTGCACGACCACGTGCGCACGTCCCTGCACGACGACGCCGCGCGCCGCCGTGCTGCTGCCGCCGCGCGCGAGGTACTCGGCGAGATGCTCGACGAGCTTGCCGACAGCGCGTGGTGGCACGACACGTGGATCGACGACACGGTACGGGCCGCTGGGGAGCAGTTCGACCGCGCGCTGGACCGTTGGCGGGATCTGTTCCGCGCCGCGCTGGTGGATCAGGCGGAGCAGAACCGCAGGGTACTCGACCACACGCTGTCCGAGAACGACCGTAAAGCGGCCGTGCGGCGCCGCAGGGAGGCGGAGACCCAGCTCAACCTGCTGAAGAACGAGACCGCGGACGCGAAGTCGGTGCTGTCGGACTTCTACCCGTACCGCTATCTGGCGAGTGAGGGTTTCCTGCCGGGTTACTCGTTCCCCCGGCTGCCGCTGGCCGCCTACATCCCCGCGAGCGGCCGCAGGTTCGACGACGGCGACTACCTGCAGCGGCCCCGCTTCCTCGCGATCCGCGAGTTCGGCCCTGGCGCGCTCATCTATCACGAGGGCGCCCGCTACCAGGTGACGCGCATCCAGTTGCCGCCGGACGCGAGCGGCGACGTGGTCACTACCACCGCCAAGCGGTGTTCTTCCTGCGGCTACCACCACGAGGAGAAGGACAACGCCGATAGGTGCGAGATGTGTGACACGCCGCTGCGGGAGACGACCTCGGGGCTACTGCACCTCCACACCGTCTACACCCGGCGCCGGGAGCGAATCTCCTCCGACGAGGAGGAACGCAGGCGGGCCGGGTTCCGGTTGGTCACCTCCTACCGCTTTCACGACCACGGGGCGCGGCCCGGCCGCCGGGACGCCACCGTGTCCGACGACCGTGGAGCGCTGGCCACGCTCACCTACGGCGACTCCGCCACTGTGCGCATCACCAACGTCGGCCGGCTACGGGCCGCCGAGAACGAACCGCCGGGGTTCTGGCTCGATCCGGCCGACGGCCGGTGGATGAACGAGCGCGACGCCGCCGAGGCCTCCGGTGACTCCAGCGAGATGCCCGTGGTGGACGCCGACGGCAACGAAAAGCGCCGCAAGAAGCGGGTGATCCCGTATGTGGAGGACCGCCGCAACATCCTGGTGGTCAAGCTTGCCGAGGCGTTGCCGGAGGCGACGGCGCTGTCGCTCATGTACGCGCTGGAACGCGGTATCGAGGCGGCTTTCGAGCTGGAGGACGCCGAGCTGACCAGCGAGCTGCTGCCGCCGGACGAGGGTGACCGCGACCGGATGCTGTTCACCGAGGCCGCCGAGGGCGGGGCTGGGGTACTGCGGCTGTTGCAGGCGGACCCGACAGCACTGAGGCAGGCCGTCCAGGCAGCCCTCGACATCTGTCACTTCACCCCGGACGGCACCGACCGGGGTGGACCGCACCCCGACCGCCCGTGTGCTCGCGGCTGCTACGAGTGCCTGCTCACCTACGGCAACCAGCCCGACCACGGGGCCATCGACCGGCACTCGGTGTGCGACTTGCTCGTCCGGTTCGCCGGGGCCAGGGTGCTCGCTGCCGGGCGGGGCGAGTCGCGCACGGAACAGCTGGAACGGCTGACCGCGCAGTCGGACACGGGGCTGGAAGCCAAGCTCATCACATTCTTGAAGGAACGGGGTCTGCGCCTGCCCGACGAGGCGCAGACCTTCGTCTCCGAAGCACTGGCCCGCCCCGACTACGTCTACCGGCTCCGTGGAGTGAACGTGGCAGTGTTCGTCGATGGCCCCGTGCACGAGTATCCCGTGATCGCCGAACGCGACCGCGAGGCGGAGGACCGTCTGCTCGACAAGGGCTGGGACGTGGTCCGGTTCCCGCACGACGGGGACTGGGAGGCCATCGCCGACCAGTTCCAGCGCTATTTCGGCCCCGGCGTGGGCGCCTGACGAGGGAGAGAAACACAGCACATGAGCACCACCTTCACCGCAGGGTCCCTGGTGTCCGCGCGCGGGCGCGAGTGGGTCGTCCTGCCGGACAGCGCCGACGACATGCTGGTCCTGCGCCCGCTGGGCGGTGGCGACGACGACGTCGCGGCTGTCTTCCCCGCGTTCGAGGAGGTCCGCCACGCCGAGTTCACCCCGCCGTCACCGGACGACCTCGGCGACGCGCTCGCGGCGGGACTGCTGCGTTCGGCGTTGCGGATCGGGTTTCGTTCGGGGGCGGGGCCGTTCCGGTCGCTGGCGGGTATCGCCGTGGAGCCCCGCGCCTACCAGCTCGTGCCGCTGTTGATGGCGTTGCGGCAGCGGGTGGTGCGCATGCTGATCTCCGACGACGTCGGTATCGGCAAGACCGTCGAGGCAGGCCTGATCGCCAGTGAGCTGCTGGCGCAGGGCAGTGCACGCGGGCTGGCGGTGTTGTGCTCACCCGCGCTGGCCGAGCAGTGGCAGGACGAGCTGCGCACGAAGTTCGGCATCGACGCCGAATTGGTACTGGCCTCCACGGTGTCCAAACTGGAGCGGAACCTCGATCTGGGGCAGTCGCTGTTCGACCGGTACCCGCACGTGGTGGTGTCCACGGATTTCATCAAGTCCACGCGGCACCGCGACGACTTCGTCAAGCACTGCCCGGATCTGGTGATCGTCGACGAGGCTCACACCTGTGTCGCTGCGGACGAGAGGGCTTCCACGGCCAGCCAGCTCCGGCACGAGCTGCTGGAGAAGATCGCCGCCGACGCCGAGCGGCACCTGCTGCTGGTCACTGCCACGCCGCACAGCGGCAAGGAAAGTGCCTTCCGCGCGCTGCTGGGCCTGGTGCGGCCCGAGCTGGCCACAGTGGACCTGGACACCGAGGCGGGCCGCCGGATGCTCGCCGCGCACTTCGTGCACCGTAGGCGGGCCGACGTGCGGCAGTTCCTCACCAGGGAGAAGGACGGGCTGGCTGACGACAGCCTGCGCGAGGACACCGCGTTCCCATCCGACCGCCACTTCAAGGACGAGACCTACAAGCTCACCCCCGCCTACCGCGCCCTGCTGGACGACGCCATCGCCTACGCGAGCGAGCGCGTGACCGCGGCGGGCGAGGAGGGCAAGCGGGAGGCGCGCATCGCCTGGTGGTCGGCGATCGCGCTGCTGCGGTCGCTGGTGTCCTCGCCGAGGGCTGCCGCGCAGACCCTGCGCACCCGCTCGGCGGCGGCGCGCGCGGCCACGGCGGAGGAGGCCGACCGGCTCGCCGCCCCGCTGACCAGGGACTCGGCCGACAGTGACGCCCTGGAGGGGCTGGACGTCGTCCCCGGCGCGGAGACCGAGCAGGCGGGCGCACGGCTGGCGGAGCTGGCCGAGCGGGCGGCCGGGTTGGAGGGCCCCGAGCAGGACCGCAAGCTCGCCGCCCTGGTCAAGCACGTCAAGGCGCTGCTCGCCGACGGCTACCACCCGATCGTCTTCTGCCGCTACATCCCCACGGCCGAATACGTCGCCGAGCACCTGGACGGCAAGCTCGGCAAGCGCACTCTGGTGCGCGCGGTCACCGGAACCCTGTCGCCGCAGCAGCGGCTGCAACGCATCGAGGAGCTGGCCACCGAAGCGGGGGAGGACCCGGCCGCCCGAAGGGTGCTCGTCGCCACGGACTGCCTGTCGGAGGGCGTGAACCTCCAACACCACTTCGACGCCGTCGTGCACTACGACCTGGCCTGGAACCCCACGCGGCACGACCAGCGGGAGGGTCGCGTCGACCGCTACGGCCAGAAGCGGGACACCGTCAGGGTGATCACGCTCTACGGCAGTGACAACGGCATCGACGGCAAGGTGCTGGAAGTCCTGATCAAGAAGCACCGGCAGATCCAGAAGGACCTGGGCATCTCCGTGTCGGTCCCGGACGCCGCCTCCGCGGGCGTGACCGACGCGATCGTGGAATGGCTCTTGATGCGCAAGCAACAGCCGGAGCAGGCGAGCTTGTTCGAGGCGGACGCGTTGCAGAGCAAGGCGGCGGAGCTGGAGGCCGACTGGAAGTCGGCCGCCGAGCGCGAGAAGACGTCGCGTTCGCGGTTCGCCCAGCGCGCCATCCACCCGGAGGAGGTGGCCCGCGAGGTCGCCGCGGTTCGTGACGTGCTGGGCCGCGCGGCCGAGGTGCGCGGCTTCGTCCGGCACGCGCTGTCGGCGCTGGAGGCCGTGTTGCGCGACGACGGCGCGGGCGGGTTCACCGCGGACCTCAGCGGCACGCCGGCCGGGCTGCGGGACGCGCTCGCCCCGCTGCTGGGCGGTGATGTGGTGGAGGCGGGCAAACCGGTGCCGTTCCGTGACACGGCGGCGGTGGCGCGGGGTGAGGCCGCCCTGGTGCGCACCGATCCCGTGGTCGGTGCCGTCGCGGGATACGTGCTCAACGCCGCGCTCGACGAGAAGGCGAGCGGCCCCCGCCCCGCCCGCCGCTGCGGCGTGATCCGCACGAGGGCCGTGGACACTCGCACGACGTTGCTGCTGGTGCGTTACCGCTTCCATCTCACGCTGCCGTCGCGGACGGGGGAGCGGCAGCTGGTGGCCGAGGACGCCCGCCTGCTCGCCTTCCAGGGTTCGCCGTCGAACGCGACGTGGCTGGTGGGCGACGACGCCGTGGCGCTGCTGGAGGCCTCCGCCGACGAGAACACCGATCCGGCGTTCGCCGAGCGCACCATGCGGCGTGTGCTCGACGACCTGGACGCCACCACCGCGCACCTGGAGTCCTACGGCGACGAACTGGCCGCGGAGCTGCTGGCCTCGCATCGCCGCGTGCGCAGCGCTTCCGGTGAGATCGTGCGTGGCGTGAGCGTCACCGCCCAGAAACCCGCCGACGTCCTCGGCGCCTACGTCTACCTGCCCGCCTCAGGAGGAACCGCCTGATGTCCGCCGTCACCCGAAACCAGGTTTTCTCCGCCGTGCACACGGTCGGTGGCCTGCTGCCCGCCGACATGCTGGCGCGCATCTCCGAGGGCAAGGACGTCAGCGGCAGCCTGCCGTCGGACTACCGCGTGGTGGGTTCGCGCTCGGTGAGCGACGAGGCGGAACGCCACTGGGACTACCTGCGCTCGGTGTGGGCGGAGCTGCGGCGGAAGCTGCCGCGCGCCCCGGAGTCGGAGACCCCGCAGGACGTCACCGGCCTGGCCGGCTCGCAGTGGCTCGCGCCGCTGTTCTCCGAACTCGGCTTCGGTGAACTCACCTCGCTCGGATCGTCGGGTATCCCGGCCGACGACCACGCCACCACGGGCAAGACCTTCCCCGTCAGCCACCGCTGGAACCACGTGCCCGTGCACCTGGCGGCGTGGCATCACCTGCTGGACCGCCGCCCCGGCGGCGCGGGCACGGTGCCGCCGCAGTCGCTGGTGCAGGAATGCCTCAACCGCACGGAGAACCACCTGTGGGGTGTGGTCACCAACGGCCGCCAGTTGCGGTTGTTGCGCGACTCCAGCGCCCTGGCCACCGCCTCCTACGTCGAGTTCGACCTGGAAGCCATCTTCGACGGCGAGCTGTTCAGCGAGTTCGTGCTGCTGTATCGGCTGCTGCACGTCTCCCGCTTCGCCGTCGCCGACGGCGCGTCCCCGGCCACGTGCTGGCTGGAACGCTGGCGACTCGACGCGATCACCTCGGGCACGCGGGCGCTGGACCAGCTCCGGGAGAGTGTGAGGCAGGCCATCACCACGCTCGGCACGGGTTTCCTGCGGCACCCGGACAACACCCGGCTGCGCGAGAACGTCGACGTGCAGGCGCTGCACGCCGCCCTGCTGCGGCTGGTGTACCGGCTGCTGTTCGTGTTCGTCGCCGAGGATCGCAAAGCCCTGCACCCGCAGGACGCGGACGAGTTGGCCAAGCAGCGCTACGCGAAGTACTTCTCGACGGCGCGGCTGCGCGCGCACGCGCGGCGCCGCCGGGGCACCGCGCACGACGACCTGTATCGGGCGCTGCGGATCGTGCTGGACGCGCTCGGCGACGAGCACGGCCGGCCGGAACTCGCTCTGCCCGGTCTCGGTGGCATCTTCGACGACACCGACGCCGACGCCCCGCTGCGTGGCCTGTCGTTGTCGAACGAGTATCTGCTGGCGGCCGTGCGGCACCTGGCGCAGATCCGCGATGTCGGTTCCCGCCGGGTGCGCCCGGTGGACTACCAGCACCTCGGCGCCGAGGAGCTCGGTTCCATCTACGAGTCGCTGCTGGAACTGGTGCCGAAGCACAGCGCCATCGACCGCGAATTCACGCTGGAGGAGCTGGCGGGCAACGACCGCAAGACCACCGGCTCCTACTACACTCCGGCCTCGCTCATCGAGTGCCTGCTGGACTCCACCTTGGACCCGGTGATCGATGACGCGGTGAAGCGCGGCGAGCAGGCGGCCTCGGCCGCGGGCCAGGCGGACGCCACGGGGGCGATCACCCGTGAGCTGCTGTCGCTGACGGTGTGCGACCCGGCCTGCGGCTCCGGGCATTTCCTCGTGGCGGCGGCTCGGCGTATCGCCAAGCGGGTGGCTGCGGTACGGGAACGTAACCCGGAGCCGACGGTGGACGCCGTGCGTCATGCGCTGCACGAGGTGATCGCCCACTGCATTTACGGCGTGGACCTCAACCCGATGGCCGTGGAGCTGACGAAGGTGTCGCTGTGGCTGGAGGCGCTGGAGCCGGGTAAGCCGCTGAGCTTCCTCGACGCGCACGTCAAGTGCGGCAACGCCCTGCTCGGCGCGACCCCGACGCTGCTGCGGAAAGGCATCCCGGACGAGGCGTTCAAGCCGATCGAGGGCGACGACAAGAAGTTCGCCAAAGCGCTGGAGAAGCAGAACAAGGCCGAACGCGTGGGCCAGCACAGCCTGTTCGATCTGGCGAGCGAGGCGAAAGTGGCGAACACGGCGTTCGCCACGGGCGTGCGCCGCATCACCGAGGCGCGCGCGGACGTGCTGGCCGACGTGCGTCGCCAGGAGTCGGCCTACCGCGAGTTCGCCGAGTCACCGGAGTACCGGCAGGCGCTGCACGTGGCCGATGCGTGGTGCGCGGCGTTCCTGTGGCGCAAGACGCCCGACGCGCCGCTCGCCGTGACCGAGGAGGTCTTCCGCAAGCTCCAGGACCCTGATGCCGACGCGGCCCCGCAGAGCACCCACGACGAGATCACCCGCCTGCGCGAGGCGTACAAGTTCTTCCACTGGCACCTGGAGTTCCCGGACGTGTTCACCGTGCCGGACAACGGCGCGGACGTGGCCGAGGACAGCGGCTGGTCGGGCGGCTTCTCGTGTGTGCTGGGGAACCCGCCGTGGGAACGCATCAAGCTTCAGGAGCAGGAGTTCTTCGCCCAGCGTGACGAGGAGATCGCCAAAGCGCGCAACGCCGCCGCTCGCAAGAAGCTTATCGCCGCGTTGAAGGACGACCCCGACCGCAGCGCGCTGTATGCGGAGTTCGAGGCGGCCAAGCGCAAGGCTGAGGGCGAGAGCCACTTCCTGCGCCTCGGCGGTCGCTACCCGCTCACGGGCCGGGGTGACATCAACACCTACGCGGTCTTCGCGGAAGCCGACCGCATGCTGACCGGCCCACGAGGTCGCATGGGCGTGATCGTGCCGACCGGCATCGCCACCGACGCCACGACGCAGTACTTCTTCAAGAATCTGGTCGAGCACGGTTCGCTGGCGGCGCTCTACGACTTCGAGAACGCCGCGCCGCTGTTTCCCGGTGTGCACCGTTCGTTCAAGTTCTGCATCCTGTCGCTCGCGGGCCGTGCGGTGCGTGAACCTGCCGCACGTTTCGCGTTCTTCCTGCACGACCCGGCAGAGCTGGACGAGGCCGACAAGGCGTTCGCGCTGACACCGGAGGAGATCACCCTTCTCAACCCCAACACCGGCACCTGCCCGGTATTCCGCTCCCGCACCGACGCGGAGATCACCCTCGGCATCTACCGCCGTGTTGCCGTCCTGGTCAAGGAACCGGACGAGCACGGCCAGGGCGGCAGCAACCCGTGGGGCGTGTCGTTCATGACGATGTTCCACATGTCGAACGACTCCCACCTCTTCCACACCCGCGAAGACCTGGAAGCCGACGGCTGGACATTGTCCGGCAACGTCTTCACCAAGGGTGCCCAACGCATGCTGCCGCTGTACGAGGCTAAGATGCTGCACCACTACGACCACCGCTGGGCCACCTACGATGAAAAAGGCGACGTCCACGATCTCACCCTGGAGGAGAAGCAAGACCCGAGCGCAGTTGTCCTCCCCCGCTACTGGGTCTCCGAAGCCGACGTATCCACCGACCGCGTCGACAAGAACGGCAACCGCATCTACGAAGCTGGTGTAGCCACCCGGCTCGCGAACAAGCACTGGGAAAACGATTGGCTCCTTGGGTTCCGCAACGTGTGTAGAAGTACGGATGAGCGCACCGTCATCGCCGGATGTTTTCGCCGATCTGCCGTAGGGCACAGTATGCCACTGTTAATAAGTGGCGAATCGCCGTTACTTCAGGCGGCTCTGACTTCGGTAGCGTGCGACTATGTTCTTCGGCAGAAGCTAGGGGGAACCAATCTCACCTTCAACTATTTTCAGCAAATTCCAGTACCGGCCACCGATGCGCTCGCAATCTTCAAAATATTCATCGCCCCGCGAATTATCGAACTCACCTATACCTCCTATGACATGGAGCCGTTCGCGCGGGACCTCGGCGACACGGGTGCCCCGTTCCGGTGGGACGAGGAACGCCGGGCTGTCATCCGTGCCGAGTTGGATGCGTTGTTCTTCCACCTCTACGGCATCTCGCGCGAGGGCGCTGACTACATCCTCGACACGTTCCCGATCGTCAAGCGCAAGGACGAGGCCAAGTACGGCACCTACCGCACCAAGGACCTGATCCTCGCTGAGTACGACCGCATGGCCGAAGCCGGAGTGAGCCTCGACAACCCGCTTGTCGACGGGGAGAACTACACCTCCACTCTCACCCCACCTCCCGGCCACGGCCCCCGCCACGCCCCCGCACCGAATGCTGGAAACGCCTGATGCCCGGTGGGCGCTTGCCGTTCCGGTGGCACTTGCCCGGCAGCAGGAATCTCGCCTATGTCCGAGCTTCGGGGCGAGTGGGACCTTGGCTCACCGCCGCCGTGGGGGCACGTCGTGACGCTGCAAGTCCAGTTCTGGGTCCACGAGCAGGGGCAGCCGCCACGTGAACAGACCGTGGAACTCGCTGACGCCGATGATGTACGCGCGTTCATCAAGACGTTGGCTGGTGAGCAGGTCAGCGACGCCCTCCTCACTCACACCCGGCGGCCCCGTGTCGAGACGCTGATCCCCGACGAGGACAGCCCCGGCCAGTTCCTCACCACGCCGGATCACTCGGTGATCGTGGGCGTTCACGGTCGGCGAGGCGCGATCAGTTACCGGGGAGCGGACGGTCATCATGCCGAGCCCGTGCACCTGTACAGCCGCGGTGAGGAACCCGATCACCCCGTCGTCTACGAGACCGACGAGTTCCCGCCCCGCTGTGAACTCCCCGTCGAGTCCGTGACCCGGGCGCTGATCGAGTTCCTGGAGACGGCGGCACGACCATTGTCGATCACGTGGCAGCCGGGTGTGGAGGCGACGTAGCGACGTTCGGCGATGAGTTCGCGGGACGTCGTCACTACGCGGAAGGGATCTCGGCGGGTCAGACGTCGCGCGCAGGCGCCTGATCGCTCCATCCCAGAACCGAGAACGAAACTCCCTGGCGGTAGGCGTCGATACCGGCGGCGAGGTACTCGATGAGGTCATCCGGTAGGTGGTGCAGGTCGAACCAGCCGAGGCCGCAGCACTTCCCCGGCTCGCGGTTCGACGGCTCACCGGCCCATCTGGCCGCGGCGAAGAACAGGCCGAGGCGGGGTTCGGGACCGGAGCCGTTGACGTGGACGGTGTGGACATGGGTGAGGTCGTCAGGATTGACCAGCACGCCGACCTCTTCTTCGGCCTCACGTGCGGCGGCGGTGAGCACGTCCTCACCCGCGTCGAGCTTGCCGGAGGGCAGATGCCATCTGCCGTCGAAGGCTCCGCCCCGGCGTCTGGTGAGTAGCAGCTCGGTGCCGCGGAGCAGGAGAACGTGAACGTCAACAATGTGGCGGTCCACGTGAGAGACGGTCATCGGCGAGTCACCGTTGCGTCTCTGGCCACCGGTCATGCGCGCCTTCGCCTGCTCTCCGAGACCACGACATTGGTGCCGTACCAACATCGTCGCATTCTTCCTTGACAGTGGCGTCCACCACTGGCTAGGGGAGTCGGCATAGTCCGTCGAGGACCTTCTGGAGAAGGTCGAGCGTTACCTTCGCCCAGTCATCGGCGACTTATGCCGGGGTGCCGGCTCTGGTTGAGACGCTGATCGCCGGGTGGCTGCGGGCGAGGAGGGGCCAAGGACGGTTGGTGGGCAGGTGTGTCGCCGGAAGTCGCTGACCCGCTGTGGAGCGTTGGTTACGCTCGTGGTGATCTGGGGACGCAGTACGGGAGGGTGACGATGGCTGAGGACTGGTACGAGGCTCTTTCCGATGAGATGGCCAACGGCGTCAGTGCCACCGATGCGGTCGGCGCGGTGCTGGGTGGCCCTGCCGGTATGGCGAAGTTGGGTATGTCGACGGCAGCGCGCATGATCGGAGAGGGAAACGGCGGATCGTGGTCTTTCGACAGAGAAGAGATCGACGCCGTCATCGCGGACTGAAAGGCGTTGGCTGAAGAACTCGAAGAAGATCGAAAAATTTTCTCTTCGGCGCAGCGAGTATCCGATGCTCCCTCTGGTGACCAGCCGTCTATCGGGTTTATGAATTCGTTACATGAAGAAATGTCGGCGCTCGAAGATCTTAACAATTCAATGCGCGACTATGTTGCAGAGTTTGTGGATAAATTGGAAGCTGCCAAAAAGTCGATCACCGAGTCGGATGGCGGTCATGCTGAGTCGTTCGGGGGAAGCAAGTCTGGTGCGTAATCGCTCTGTCTGGTTTCGGATCGTTTCCTTGTTTGCTGTGGCTGCCATTGGTGTTTCCTGCTCGGCGGACACGGATGGTGTGGCTCAGCCCGCGACAGGCGAGTTGAGTGCGTCGAAGCCGAGTGCGGCTCCGGAACGTCGGGTCAGTGATCCGTTGGACGTCGCCCCGTATCTGTCTCGGCCTTGCGATCTTGTTTCCCCGGAGATGCTCGAAAAATTGGGGACTTCGCCGAGTGAGGCGACTCCGCGCCTGCCTGAGGATGACAAGATCACCGCCCAGACCGGTCCGGGTTGTAGCTGGACGGGGGAGAATGAGGGAAGCGTCGGTATCGGCATTGATTCGGGAAACAAAGAACGCGGAGTAGGGGGACTGCGAGGGCTTGAGATCGCTCGTGATCAAGGTCGATACAAGTTGTGGGAGGAAACTTCGATCGCGGGCTACCCCGCTGTGTACATGGGGATCAGCGACTCTCGCCATCGGGGAGACTGTGATCTTGTGGTGGGAATCGCCGACGACATGACCTTCGGGGTCGCGGCGGTCTCTTTCCGGGAGAACCCGCAGAAGGCCTGCCAGGTGGCCGCCGAGGTCGCTGCTGATGTGATCGAGACTCTGAAGGGGGGGAGCTGAACTCGGCCGAGGTGCCGACCGGCGACTATCTGAGACGGTGTAGCCGTCGAGGACTTCGCGCAGAAGATCGAGCGTGACAGGTGCTCAATGATCGGGGACAGGTGCCGAAAGGTCGGCTCTGGTGGTGAGGCGCTGATCGTCGGGTGCTACAGGCGGGTCGCGGTCGATGACGGGCCAGGGCGGTAGGTCGGTGAGGTCGATGGCGGTGAGCTGGGTGGTGGGGTGCTCGTCGGTGAGGGGATCGAGGAGGACGGCGGGCGAGTCCGACCTCTGAGCGAGCACATCGGACACTAAGTGCTGTCCCAGGTGTTACGCCACAAGTGCTTGATCGATGTCGACCAGATACAGCGAGACGCTCGGTTGGATGCCCAGTCGAGCGTCTCGCTGATTTTCAGGGCTTTGCCGGGTGCTGCTCACTGCTCAGAACATGATTCGTGGCACCGTGGAAGGAGGGGATTCGGTTCAGGTTGATTCTCTCTACGAGAACTCAGGCGTGAGTTTTCAGGCTATTCTCGATGTTCTTTCGCAACCTATATTCCTGGGAGGGTTCGCCTGAAGAGGTAACTCCTGCCTGCGACAGCACCATGCTGGTCCGGCGTGGCCGTGGGCTTGCTGGGGTGCAACGTTGTGAGAGCCTGCTACCCGTGAGGCCAGCGTCATCGAACTTCAAAGGTCGGTACTCAGCGGGCGATCGAGTGAGGTAGTTCCACATCGCGCGACCACGCTCTGCCGATACACCCTGGGCTGAACGGTCTCGCGTCGATGCTGGGGGAGATATGGCTGAGGAGCTGAGGGGAATGAACAGCGCCGAGGAACCGTCCTCGGGCATAGGGAATGTGTTCTCGGCTGCGCAGGCTGCGTTCGGCTCGCAGAGTTCGATGAACCCGGAGGCGATGGCCGCTGCGGAGCGCTCAGCGAACAACCTTGTTGAGTCGGCGAAGTCTGGCGGGTTCCGGGTCACCAAGGAGGCCGCTGACCCCTTGATCAAGGTTCTCGAAGACTTCGTCAATCAGATCAAGGAAATGGACAGCACGTTCCGGGCTTTCGAAGCAGCTCCTCCTCTCGGTGATCATGACTACGGCCAACTTGTTTCCCGTCGCATGCAGGAAGCGGCTGCCGTAGGCCCTGGATCTGCCTTGGAAGTCATCAGACAGCTCGAAATCATCTTGAAGAAGAGTGCTGAAGCGCTTCTGCGGGCGTCGAACCAGTACGAGGAACAGGAGGAGAGCGTGAAAGACACTCTCCGTGGTCTAGGTGAATGAGGCTGGTGTGAGGACGAAGAATTGTATCAGTGGAGTTTCGGTGCTTCTTGTGGCGCTGTGCGCCGTCTCGGCATGCTCTGGGATCACCGGTGAGGCACATCCGGGAGATGTGCCTGGTGCAGAGCAGAAGTCGGGTACCGTTCCATCGACCGGCGCCACATCCAGCGCGTCGATCAGCGCTTCGCTGGATCCGTGTTCGTTGCTGAGTGTCGAGGATCTGACCGAGTACGGTGAGGTCAACGCTGGGGAAGCCCGAAACCTCAACGGTTCCAGGTCTTGCGCTTGGCAACGCGACTACGAAGCGGGGGGTCACGAAGGCTTTGTGATCTCTCTGGATGTATGGGGTGAGCACTCCATCGACGATATGAAGTCTGTCAGTGACAACACTGCCGAGGTCGAGGTGAACGGGCGTCCGGCGGTCCGGTTGACGAACCCGGATCGCGGCTACTGCACCGTCGGACTGAAGCTGGACGACACGTCGCGAATCGACGTGGGAATCAACGGATTCTCGGATTACCAGGACTCATGCCAGGTCGCCGAAGACGTCGTCTATCTGGTCGAGCCACGGTTGCCGGACCTACCCTCATAGGCGTCACCGGATGAGGTGCACGTCGGGGAACTCATCGACACCGACGGCGTCCGCGTGGTCGGACGCCATCGTCACCCACACCTGACGCTCCCGTGTCGAGACGTTGCTTTCCGGCGAAGATAGACTGGGCAGTTTCTCACCCTGCTGGATCATTCGGTCCCTTTGGGTGTTCACGGCCATCGGGGACAACTATCGGGATCGGATGGCTACGGCGCTAGCCCGGGCAGATGTACAACCTCGGCAACGCGCCTGACCATCCCGTTCTGCAGGGCCGGCGAGTTCTCTCCGATGTCGAGGTCCCGTCCCAGGCGTTGTTTGTTCCTGCATGAGCCGGAAAAGACCGAGGTCTACCAGGGGCTGTGGATAGGTGAAAGAGATCGCGATGAGTGCCGAGGAGTCTGTGGCATTCATCGCCGGTGTGAAGGCGGGCGAGTTCGACCTCTGAGCGAGCACATCGGACACTCCTCGGTGTTCGGATCGCCACCGTGTCGCAACTGCCGCGGCCCGGAGCCGTCCACTGAATGTTGAGTGGTTCCGGCTGCGCGCATGTGCCTGGAGAGGGAGCGTCGGTGGCTGAGGGCGACGCGCAGGCGCTGGTGTTGGCTGACGAGCCCGCCACCACCGGCTACCTGCCTGAGCATCGGGTCTTCCCGCGCTGGCTCGCCGCCGACTCCGAGGCCGGACTGAGGGCCGCGGCCGAGACCGTCCTCGCGGACCTCACCACCGAGCGGGAGGAATGCGGCATGTGGGTCTCGGACGGCCCGGCCGTGCTCATGGACTCCGCCGAGGCGGGCGCTGACCTGGTCGTCGAGTATTCCTGGGGCGAGTTGCCGGACCAGGCACCGGTCCCGCTGCCCGTCGGCGGGCCATCCACATGGAGGTGGACGAGGACAACTGGGTCGGCGTGGTCCAGCTCCTGCCCGCCGACGACTGAACGGGAACCCGCGCCAGGCCCACCGACCATGACGCTCAGAGCGCTGTGCGAAACGACCGCCGTCGGCCGGGTAATAGATACTGGTCTACTGCACGGCGCTGAAGCCGCAGAAGGACACCTCGTCGACGCGAAGGGCAACGCGCCCCGCGACTCGCCTGATGTGTCGGCCGTGGGCGGACGAGCAACAGCGGGGCGCGGGGCGCGATCCGTGGGGCGAGAGCGGTCAGTGATCAGGCCGCTGGCTCCGACCCGTTTCCGATCTGCCGCTCCAACGACTGCCTGACCAGGCCGAGAACATAGGGGATGTCGTCCTCGTGACTCAGCCCGACCTCCACGTCACCGTTGCCCCACCGACCGAGGTTGGTGATGTCCCTGGCCATACCTTTCGGGTCCCACAGCTCCGGGAACGGCATGTTGAGGGACAGCCGCAGCCGGCCGGCCTGCGGAACGATGTCCACGACGTTGGTCTCCGCCTTGTAAGCGATGTAGAGCTTGAGGATTTCCTCGGTGATGTTGGGATCGAGGGCCAGCAACTGGGGCCGCAGCGTGTCGAACAGGGCGCGCATCGGCCGGTCGGCAGCCAGGTTCGGGTGATCGTCGAGGCTGTAGTGCGGTGCGGTCGTCCCGTTCCTCGGACTGTAGGCGGCCAGTATCTCGTCTTCCAGCGCCGGGGGCGTCCAGACAGCTGTCGCGAGCTCGGCGAGGCGGTTGGCCCGAGCGTCGATGGCGGCCTCGTCCCAACGCTCGGCCATGCCCAGACCCTGGTTCAACCGCAGCGGACTTTCCCGGAAGCCGCCCGGCATGTCTCGCTTCTCGGTGAACGGCCGGTCGCTGTATTCGCTGTTGTAGCCGGTCAGCGTGAGATTGCCGACGTTGTGCAGCTTGGTCGCGTGGACACGTTCCCAGTCGGGCCCGAGTTCCTGCCGCCAGTCTGCGGGCAGGTTCGCGTTCTGCGGCATGATGTGCTCGACGGTGTACTCGTCGACGAAAACCCTTTCCTTGCGCCCGTGGTTCTCAAGCCGGCGGAGCCAGTACGAACGGCGCGGCAGGTTGTACATGTCGCGGGTCGTGAACTCGCGCATGAACTCGTCGTCATTGGGAAAGCGGCGGTACGACGGCAGCGACAGGAAAGCGGCCTGGAGGCTTTCCAGATACCGGTCCTTCTTGAGTGACCGGCCGAACGTCGCGAAGGTCTTGTTGAGAGAGTTCGTCGGGATCGCGCAGATCGCGCGGCGGAAAACGTAGGACTCGATCAACCGCAGCGCCTTCAGGAAGTCGTCCCGGGACAACAGCTCGGTGGCGTAGTCGTGGTAGAGCTCCAAGAGCAGCGGGTAAGCGACATCGACCCGGAGATCGCGCAGGTCGGCGAAGGCCTCTCCGAGTTCCTTGTCGGTTTCCCGCTTCAAAGCCATGGCACAGTAGTAGCCGGCGTAAGCGTGGACGTCCGCGACCAAGGAGTCGACGTCGTCGGTGATGGCATCGTTACGGCGGGCGTAGGCCTTGAAAGCGTCGTAAACCGACCTGATTTTCGGAATCTCTCCTGTCTTGAGCGTCAGGTAATGGCGCATGAACGAATCGAAGTGGGCCCCGTATCCTTCCTGGCCGAACCCCAGCTCCATCGGGCGCCAATGCCTCTTGTACAGCTCCTCCTGGTGTTTGGGCTCCAAGCCCATCAGCACGTAGTTGCGGATGAGGTCGGCCTGACTGAGTTCCCGGCCGGTGGAGTTCATGCTCTCGAAGATGAGCTGCGGGTTGTCCTGGTCGCGATTGAGTGAAACATCGACGATCACGAGTTTGCTCAACCCCTGGCAGAGCGGAGCGAGGTCGTCGCCCAGACCCTTGACCTGTTCGCTGAAGAACTCGAAGTTCTGCTTGATACGAACGGAGTGGTCGGCAGGGAGGTTCTGCTGCTGGACCAGTGCCGTCAAACTGTCCTTGTCGGTCTGTGTCAACAGAAGCTTGAAAGCCTTGTCGCCGTCCTCCTCCGGGTTGAGCAGGAAGTAATTGCGTACTTTCCTGGCCGAGAACCCCGGGACCGGTTCGTCGCTGCCCAGATGGCGAGCCAGAGCCTCCAGCAGAAGGCTGACCGTTGTCAGACGTTGCTGGCCGTCGATGACCAGCAGCGGGGACTGGTTGGAAACCTGGGAGAGACCCTGCTCGACGTAGACCACCGAGCCAACGAAGTGAGCTTTGACGGCGTCGTCCCGGCCTGCTCTCAGGATGTCGCGCCACAACTGCAGGCACTCATCGCGGTGCCAACTGTAGGTCCGCTGGTAGATCGGGATGACGAACTGCGGCGATTTCCTGAAAAACTGGAGAAGGGAGGTCTCTGTCGCCTTCATGTTCGTAGTGCTCCACGGGGTTCGCTTCGGGATGTCGACTGGCTGCCCGGTGACTCTAGTCGTGCAAGTGGGGCCCGTTCGTAACGCTGTGTGGGCAGTCGGCGTCCGTTCGCTTCGTCCGTCAGCTCCCACGAGCGGTCGATGTGCCTGGTCGCCGCCACTATGCCCTTGCGCTCTGATGACGTGACCCTCGACACGTTCACGACTTGATAAAGGTTGTTCACACTTCAACGTCTCCGGACGACGCACCGGGTGGTCGTCGAACAGGTTTCTCGAATCACTGGTAGGTCGGATGAACAACACGATGGTGGAGCGCGCCCGGAATCTCTTCGAGTTCCTGCAGCGCGCGCAGGAACTGAAGACGACGGCGCCGCGCACGACCGACAGGTACCAGCGTGAAGGCGAGGTGCTGTGGTTCGCCGACTTCCCGGAACACCCGGCGGTGCAGCACGCCAACGGGCTCACGAGTCCCGCGAGCGACAGCCCCCTGCTCACCGTCGATCGGATACCGCGCAGGACGCCACCGCAGCCCGGCACCGGCCTCGAACGGTGGCTGCTGGGCCGCTGGGACGACCCGGACCGGGCGCCGGAACTGCGGGAGTCGCTCACGATCGCCGTGCGGGACGGGGCGGAGGGCGACCAGGTCACCCGGCAGGTGAGGGTGACCGAGTATCCCCACATCCGCGAGGCCTACGAATCGTGGCGTGCCGAGTGGGCGGCCTGGGCGGAGGAGGAGCTGCGGGACCGCCCGGCCAGGGACTTCTACAACCTCCTGTTCAGCCTGTTCCTCAAGGTCAAGGACAGCCCTGAAGAGGTCGAACTGGTGGCGGGCACGGCATGCCTGTCCTGGCGCCCGGAGGGACATCCGGAGGTGTCCAGACACGTTTTCACCAGCCCGTTGATCGTCGAGTTCGATGACGCGACAGGGCGGCTGGCGGTGGTTGTCGGTGACACGCCGGAGGCGTTCAAGACGGAACTCGACATGCTGGACCCCGGTCTGATCAAAGCGACCGAGACCGTCAACGAAGTCCGCGCGGCAGTGCGGGCCCTGCACGTGCATCCCCTCGACCGGGAAGAGCTGGGGCTCTTCGGCCGGCGGCTCGTGCATGCGCTGGACGCCGACGGCGAGTACCGGGACGAGGACAGGCCCGCGGCGGCGACCGAGGACGCGACGGTCACGTTCGCTCCGGCGCTGATTCTCCGCAAGCGCTCACAACGCGGTCTCGTGGAGGTCTTCCAGACTCTCACGGGACAGCTGGCGGGAGCCGAGACCGTGCCCGACGGCATCCTGCCGCTGCTCGACCCCGACCAGGTTCCCGCGGTGGAGCCGACGACGACCGGTGGCGCTCTGGTGACGGTGGACGACGAGTCCTTCCTTCCCATGCCGGTCAACGAACGGCAACGGGAGATCATCGAGCGGGTCGACCGGCAGGCGCAGGTTCTTGTGCAGGGGCCGCCCGGAACGGGGAAGACACACACCGCGGCGGCGCTCATCTCCCACCTGCTCGCCCAGGGCAAGCGGGTTCTCGTGACGGCGCAGACCGACCGAGCCCTGCGCGAGGTCCGGGACAAGCTTCCCGACCAGATCAAGCCCCTGTCGGTCGCGGTGGTGGGGACCTCCCGAGACGACATGGCGGATCTCAAGGTCGCGGTGCAGGAGATCGCGGCGGCGGCGCACGACCACGACACCAAACGCAACGCCCGCGAGATCGAAGGCTGCCTCGCCGAGATCGACCGGTTGCGCAGGGAACGGGCCGAGGTGTATCGCGACCTGCTCGCTGCTCGCGAGAGCGAGGTCCGGCAACACGACCGCGGTGACTACCGCGGCACGCTCGCCGACATCGCGAAGCAGATCGAGGACCAGGAGCGCGAGTACGGATGGGTGCTCGAACACGTTCCGGAGGGCATGGCGGACGAACCTCCCCTCACCGGCCAGGAGGTACTCGAATGGCGGCAGCACCTTCTCGACGGGGAGCTGGCCGCTGACGAGCCGGAAGCCCGGCAGCAACTGGTGGCACTCGACGCACTGCCGTCACCGGCGCGGTTCGCCACCTTCGTGACAGCCGAACGCGGTGCCGAGGCCCGCCGCCGGGAACGGGAGGAACTCCGGCACCATCCGGCGTTTCCCGCCATTCTGCGCCTGGACGCCTCCCAGCGTGACGAACTGCGGAAACGGCTGGGGCGCATCGCGGACGAACAGACAGTCCTCGCCGGAGGGCCGGAACAATGGATCCCTGCCGCGCTGGCCGACGTGTGTGCCGGCCGAGAGGCGGCCTGGCGAGCACAGGCGGAACAACTCGCCGCGCTGATCGAACAGACCGCGCAGCACGTGCAGCGGCTCGGGGCGCTCACCGAGGTCGAGCTTCCCGACGACGACGCCGCCCGGATGGTGGCGTTGGCGCGCGAGGTGCTGCGTTATCTCGAAGAGGGACACCGCGTCAAGACGGCGGCGGACGGCACCCCGAAGGTGGGCCGGTTGGCGCCGAAGGTGCTCAAGCAAGCGCAACCGTTGTTCGATTCCGTCAAGGTCGACGGCCTACCTCCGACGAACACGGGGCAACTGCTGGCTGTCGTGACGTGGTTCGAGGCGTCGAAGATGCTCGCCGCGCTCGACCGCACATGGCCGGGTCGCGGGGATTCGAAGACGGACCCGCTCCACGTGCGCCTGCAGTGGCACCGGACGGAACTCGGGCAGTTGTGGCGGGTCCTGAGGCTGGCCGAGGAGTTACGGGCCGAGGAAAGGCGACTGGCCGAACTCGGGATACCGCTGCCCGACTGGAGTGACGCGACGGCGCTGAACACCTGTCAGGCACTGTGTGACACGGTCGAGGTCGAGAAGGCCTGGGCCGCCGCGCAGGAGCCGTTGGCCGTGCTCACGACCACGCTGGCGGAGATCGTGGGCGACGATGTGGCACCGGTGGTGCGCCGGTTACGGGCGGCCGTCGACGAACGGGACGCCGACGAGTACGGGGTGGCGCATGCGCGTCTCGCGCGGCTCTGGGCGATCAGGGAGCAGGCTTCTCGGCGCGACGATCTCGGCCGACGCTTGGCAAGCGCTGTGCCGGGTCTTTTCCGGGCGGTGGCAGCAGCACCGGAGGACGCCACATGGACGGGCCGTCTCGAACGTTTCGAATCCGCATGGGCCTGGGCTGCGACCCGCTCTTGGGTTCGGACACAGGAATCCCTGGACGTGAATGCGTTGCAACAGCGCACTGGCCGGATCGACGACCGGATTCGGCGGCAGGTGGAAACACTGGCGGCTCGGCGAGCGTGGGACTACGCCGCTTCACCGGAGCGGCTCAACGGTTCGGCTCGGGCCGATCTGACCCAGTACGCGCAGTTGGTGCAGCGGGCGGGGAAGCTGACGGGCAAATACGCCGCTGTTCAGCGTGCGGGTATCCGGCAGGCCATGGAGCGCTGTCGTCCCTCGGTGCCGGCGTGGATCATGCCGATCTACCGCATCGCGGAACAGCTCCGGATCACGCCCGACATGTTCGACGTCGTCATCGTCGACGAGGCTTCGCAAGCAGGAATGGAGGCGACCTTCCTCCAGTACCTCGCGCCGAAGATCGTGGTGATCGGCGACGACAAGCAGGTCTCGCCCTCCGCTGTCGGTGTGGACCAGCAGCAATTGCGAGACCTCGCAGGCCAGTATCTGGCCGGGGATCGTTACCGGGAGTCCTGGCAGGACCCGCAACGAAGCTTGTTCGACGAGGCGAAAATGCGCTACGGCGGTGTGATCACGCTGACCGAGCACCGGCGCTGCGTCCCGGAGATCATCGGTTTCTCCAACAGGATCGCATACGAGCCGGACAACATCCGTCTGATTCCGGTGCGGCAGTACGGCGCGGACCGACTCGATCCCGTCAAAGCCGTGTACTTGCCCGACGGGTATCAACGCGGAACCACTAACAAGATCAACCCGGTGGAAGCGGAGGCGATCGTCGACCAGATCGAGAAGTGCCTGGCCGACCCCGCCTACGAGAACCGGACCTTCGGGGTCATCTCACTGCTGGGGCCGGCGCAGGCGCGCTACATCGAGTCGAAACTCCTCGATCGCATCGGCAAGGAACAGTGGACGGCCCGAGACCTGCGGTGTGGCGATGCTTCGGACTTCCAGGGTTCAGAGCGCGACGTGGTCTTCCTGTCGATGGTGGCCGTGCCGGAGGAAGGTCGTCGGCTGGCGGCGTTGACCGCGGATCGCTATGTCCAGCGCTACAACGTCGCGGTATCGCGGGCCAAGGATCAGGTGTGGTTGTACCACTCCGTCGAGAGGCAGGCGCTGAACAACAAGGAGGACATGCGATTCCAGTTGCTCGACTACTGCTACGGCGTCATCGAACGAGGACGCTCATCGGACCAGCGCGCGAGTGACCTCGTGCCCGAGGACGAGCGGGTGCCGCCGTTCGACTCACTGTTCGAGCAGCGGGTGCACAACCGGATCGTCACCCGCGGATACACGGTCGTCCCGCAGTACGAGTCAGCGGGCTATCGGATCGACCTCGTCGTGGTCGGTGGGGGAGACCGGCTGGCGGTCGAATGCGACGGGGACCGGTGGCATGGTCCGGAGGCTTTCGAACGTGACCTCGCGCGGCAACGGGAATTGGAGCGGTGCGGGTGGTCGTTCTTCCGGGTCCGGGAGTCGCTGTTCTACGTCGATCCTGCGGGAGCGCTCGACGGATTGTGGAAGATGCTCGACGATCGGGACATCCGCCCCGTGGGCGAGTTGAGAGAACCCCCTTGTCGCGCGGAACTTGAGAGCACGACGATCGAGAATCCCGAGCTCGCGGGCACGTTCGAGCAGACCGGTGGTGAGTCCCCTCCGGAGACGAAGGAGGGGAAGGACGGGACGCCGGAGTCGGCATGGCTTGGGGCACACCTCGGAGCTGCCACCACGACCGCCGAGAACAGCGACGACACCAGGCACGCGTCGGAAGCCGTCGAGCATGGGGAGGCGGAGGAAGTACGGACACCTGAGCCTCTGGGCGATGAGACGGTGCCGTACGAGGAGTTCAGCGGGGTCGTGCCACCAGTGGACACTGGGCTGCGTGCCGACATTATTGAAGGTCTCCGCTCGATTGTCGCGGTCGAAGGGCCGGTTCTGGGTGAGCGGTTGCAGGCGGTGTACGTGAAGGCATCCGGGAAACAGCGTGTCGGCAAGCAGATTGCGAAAAAGCTGAACTCGGTCATCTCCGATGCCGTGCGTCGTGGTGTGCTGGCCTGCGACAACCCGTTGCAGGTGTCCGGGGTGAAGTACCGGACCTATCGTTTGCCCGGTCAACAAGTCCGGATACGCGAGCGCGGTCCGCGGAAGCTGGACCAGGTGCCGCCGGACGAACTCGCCGCAATGATGCGGGCTGTAACGCACGAACGTGGCTCGCACGACGAGGAGGAGGTCCTGCGGGGCACGGCTGAGCGTTTGGGGGTCGGTCGGCTCACTGAGCAGGTCCGCACGCACCTGCTCTCAGTCCTTCCGTTGGCGCGAAAAGGAGTCGAGCAATGAAAAGTTGGGCCGCGCCCGAGTCGCTGAGTGACCCTGGAGCAACCGCCGGCGTGACCTGCGTCGAGCGGGTCCGGTATCCGATGACGTTCGGAAACGAGATCGTGTGCTGCGCCGAGGACGTGCAGGGTAGGGGCGGCCCGTCAACCTGCTGGAAACAGGACAGCTCCTGCAGTCTCGCCCAAACGCTCGTTCAGCCAATATGATCGGCAACCATGCCCGCACTCGCGTTCGCCAGCAGCTTCTGGGAGACCTACGACGTACTCGACAAGCAGGTCAAGGCCGGCGTCCGGAAGGCGATGGCCAAATTTCAGCAGCTGTCCATCGCCCAGCTGCACGCGGACAAGGGGCTGCACCTGGAATCCGTGGAGAATGCTCGCGACCCGCGGATGCGGACCATTCGAGTCACCCAGTTCTGGCGTGGCGTCGTTCTCGCTCCGGACGACGGCAGCGATACCTTCCTGCTGCTCAGCGTCGTCCCGCATGACGAAGCTTACGGGTGGGCAGCCAAGCGCCTCTACACCGTCAACACCGCGACCCGCGCGCTGGAAGTGCGTAACGTCGTCGCCATCGAACAACTCACGCCCTCGCTGGAGGAGGCCTCCGCGCAGGTGCCGACCCGGCTGTTCGCCCGCCACTCCGACACCGTGTTGCGCGACCTCGGCATCGACGATCAGGTGTTGCGTGCCGCCAGGGCGATCACCGACACAGCCCAGCTCGACGCCTTCGGCGGGGTACTGCCCGAGGACCAGTTCGAGGTGCTCCAGTTCCTCGCCGAGGGCTTCTCGCCCGAGGAGGTCTACCGAGACGTCGTCACCGTGCGGCGGCCCGTCGAGGTCCCGGCCGAGGCCGGTACCGAGGACAGCCTCGAAATGGCCATCCGCAACACCACCAGCCGCATCACCCTCGTTACCGGTCCCGACGAGCTCGCCGACATCCTCGACAAGCCGTTCGCGGCATGGCGGGTGTTTCTGCACCCGTCACAGCGCCGCGTTGCCTACCGCCCCTCCTACAGCGGGCCCGCACAGGTCAGCGGCGGACCGGGTACCGGAAAGACCGTCGTCGCTCTGCACCGGGTCAAACATCTGCTGTCCCGGTCGCCCGACAGCCGCATCCTGCTGACCACCTTCACCAACGCGCTGGCCGACATGCTGCGCGAGAACCTGGCGCTGTTGCTCGACCGCGACGAGACGGAATTGGCCCGAGTGCACGTGACCACTGTGGACGCGTTCGCCAACCGGGTCGTGCGCGACTCCACGGGGCGAGCTCAGAATCCCATCACCGATATCGACGAGCGGCAACGTTGGCGGCGGATCAGTCGGCGCCTCGGCCTTCCGTGGGGTGATCAGTTCCTCGCCCAGGAGTTCCGGCACGTCATCCTGGCCCAGAACATCACGAGCGAACGGGATTACCTCCGGGCCACCCGGAGGGGACGCGGCTCCGCGCTGCGGTCGACGCAGCGGCGGCAGCTCTGGCGTGCTGTGGAGGAGTTTCGTGCCGAGCTGCGGTCGGAAGGCAAGACCACGCACCTCCAGATCTGCGCCCACGCGGCCGATCTGCTCGGCGGAGCCTCCGGCTCGCACCACTACGACCACGCCGTCGTCGACGAAGCCCAGGACCTGCACCCGGTGCAGTGGCGGGTGGTGCGCGCCGCCGTCGCCGAGGGACCGGACGACCTGTTCATTACCGGGGACCCCCACCAGCGCATCTACGACTCCCGCGTGTCACTGCGGGCTCTCGGCATTCCCGTGGCCGGGCGCAGTAGTCGCTTGCGGATCAACTATCGAAGCACGGCCGAGATCCTGTCCTGGTCGGTCGGGGTGCTCGCCCACACCAACGTCGAGAATCTGGGTGGGGACGGCGACGACACCCTGATCGGTTATCGCTCGCTGCTGCGCGGCACCCGCCCCGTGATCGGTGGCTATGTGAGCGAGCAGGACGAAATCGCCGCGCTATCGGAGCATGTGCAGGCCTGGCTGAGGCAGGGAGTCCGCGCTGACGAGATCGCCGTGTGCACGCGGTTCAACGTCCTACTGGACAAAGTGCGCGACCGGTTGGCGGCCGAGGGCATTCCAGCCGTCAAGGTCAAAGACCGGCCGGGCGCGCACGTCGACGGCGTGCGGCTGGCGAGTATGCACGCCATGAAGGGCCTGGAGTTCCGCTGCGTGGCTGTCGTCGGAGTCACCGCCGGAGCCGTTCCGTTCACCAGGGACGTCACACCTGTGGAGGTGGACAGTGTCGCGCACGCCGGCGACCTACTGAAGGAACGCTGCCTGCTCTTCGTCGCGTGCACACGGGCCAGGGAGCGGCTCGTGGTGTCGTGGAGCGGTGAGAGCAGCCCGTTCCTGTCGGCGGTGACCGGCGGGCCGTGAGCCCCGGCGAAGGCGCGGCCACACCGCTGGTCGCTAGCCGTGCCATCCCACTCTCACGGTTCGTCGGTGGAGTGTCCGGAAGTGTTCCCGGATGCCGCGTGGCGCGCCAGATCGGCCAGGAGGTCGGTGGCCACACTCTCCTCAACCACCGCTTGGTCGTGGGCGAGAATGGTGCCCGCGAGATCGGGATCCCACGGTGCTTCGGTGACGCGTCCTGGGGCAGGGGCCTGGGCACCCGGGCGGAGACCGCGCAGGTAGTCGCCGGTGGTCATCCGCCACGGCCGCGCGCCCGTCTTCTCCATGACATACGCGGCGATGCGCAGGCCCTCGCCGTCGAAGTCCCCGTGGTAGTGCAGCCGGGTGCCGAGAGCCGTCATACCGCGCAGGAGCAGCACCACCGCGGTGTTGGGCCAGCCCGATGTGCACACGATCGGCGGACAGGTAGTGCCGAATTCGCGAAGCGCCATCGCGATAATGCTGGGATTTTCCACCACCCACACTCGCTTCGGTGCCGCGTGTAGTTCGGTCGCGCGAAGCTGTGCCAGGGTGAGCGTCACGGCGTGCCCGGCCTCGGTGCAGCACCTCACGAGGTCGCAGACCACGCCACGTCCACCCAGTCGCAAGCCGGCCGTCAGGGCGACGCTGGACAGCTCGTCCGCGGCTACGCCCGCCCGCTCCCACAACACCCGGCGCTCGTAGGCGGTGTCGGGGACCGGGGCGTCGAAGATCGTGGCCAACGCACGCAGGACGAGATTGCCGAGGCGGGTGCCGTCGTCCAGCGCGTGCGGATCGCCCGTGACCTCACTCGCGAAGGTGGGCAGCGGTTGCCCCTCGGCGGGAAGCCGGGCCAGCACACTCAGCACCGTCGAAAGGATCTCGCGTGTTCTGTCGACGGATCCGTTGATCAGTCCCGCGCGGCGCACTTGTGCAGCCCAACTCGACAGTGTGGGTTGGCGCCGTATCTCGGGATGGGTGTCCAGCCAGTCCCACAACTCCGCGCGGCGAGCCTCGGCACGGGCGCGTTCCGCGGCTCGGTCGGCGATCGGGCCGACCAGCGCGGTGACGACCGTGGAGATGTCCGTGCCAGCCTCGGCCAGCACCGTTTTCAGCGCTGTCATCGACACCGTGTAGTGCTCGTCCGGCGTCCGGTCCAGCCCCAACAGGTCGGCCACAGCCGCGCGCTGCTCGCGATTCAGCGGTCCGATGCGGACACGCGTGACGGCGCGACCCGACGAGAGCCGCGTGTGCACCGTCTCCCAAAGAGGACGTAGAGCCGCTGCGCGCAACGGGTCGGGCACAGTCAACGTTCTTCACCCGCCCAATCCATGCCGGTCCAGACAAATCGCGCCGTGGTCACGGCATCATCGTCGTCGTCGGTCACGAGCTGGTGGATGGCGATACCCGGTAGCTCCCGGTAGGCGCACCATTCGTGGTCGGAGGTCAGCACCAGGTCGAGGTCGAGGGAAGCGAGCAGCTCGAACACCTGGCCGCGGTTGCTGGAATCGACGCCGACGAACACCTCGTCCAGCAGAATCAGCCTCGGCGCGGACGGCACCGCCTGGTAGTGCGCCGCCACAGCGGCGAATAGCGGCAGGTGCAGCGCGATCGCCTTCTCACCACCGGACAGGGCGCCATGCAGTTTCTTCGTCAGCGGCTGCCATCCTTTGCCGTCGGCACGGTCGAGCTTCACCACGAACCGATGCCAGGCGGTGTAGTCGAAGACCTGCGCGAGTTGTTCCCGCCAGTTCGACGAGGTGTTGTCGGCCCTGGCCGCTTCGATTCGTTCCCGGAAGAACCGGTGCAGAGATTCCCGGTCGGTTTCCGAGAGCCACACCGGGTCCTTGAGCAGTAGTTGCCGGGCGTCCTTGGTGCCGGCGGGAAGATCCTGATCGACCTGCCACACCAGTCGCACGGCCACCCGGGAAGCGGTGCGGACCCGTTCGAGCCGCGCGTTCATCGCGTCGACTAGCTCGCCTGCCTGCCGGATTCGGTCGGCCAGTTGACGCCGCGTGTCACCGGTGAGGGTTCGGTCGAACAGCTCCCGCTCCGCTTCGGTGAGGTCGTCGCGACTGCGTTCGGCCTCGGCACGCAAGGTCTCGAGCAGCTCGTGCGCACCCACTCGCGTGCCGTCCAGGACAGCGGTGAACACCCGCACTTCGTTGTCCGCTTCCAACTCGAGGTCGGCACGACCACTGAGCACGTCCCGGCACGCATACACGGTCTCGTTCAACCGGTGTAGAGCATCGTTGATGTGTTTCGGCTCATGCGGAAGGGTGGGCCACTTCGATGCACCGCTCGCGCGGCTTCCAGCGCCGCGGTGACTGCGCCGGAACCTGTGAAGTCGGCTTCAAGGTCGGCATCATCGATCAGAGTGCTCGTGGCCAGCCGGTGGAACCGATCAGCGGCGTTGTCGCGTGCCAGGACAGCCTCGTTCCGGCGCTCAGCGTCCTGTGCGAGGCGTGCTTCGAGGCCGCCGATCCGCCCGTGCAGCTTCATGAGTTGCTCACCCGCCTGCTCGTCCTGTTCGACGAGTTGCTGCCGCAGGCACCGCTGTTGCTCCAGCTCCTCCACGATCTGCCGTAGATCGTCGGCATCGACCAGGCGTTCCAGAGTGCGAAGCTTTCCAGCGAGGATCTCCGCGTCCTCGGCGGTGCGTTCGGCAGTGGCTTGGTGCTCGGCGGCCTCGGCCTCCGACCGTCCCGCCGCATCGAGGAGCAGTTCGGCACGCGACCGGGCGGTGACCAGACTGGTGTGCTGGTCGAACCAGATTTGGGCACGCTCGTGGAACGCCTCCAACGCGTGACCGAGCTTCTCCAGGGCCTCCCGCCCGGTCGGCATGCCGTATTCCGTGCCCGCGAGGTGTAGTGCATGTTGGGCGTGCCGCACGGACTCCTCGTGATCGTGCAGGCGTTGCGAGGCCGCATGGACCAGGCTGTCGGCGGTGGCCACTGCGCTTTCTGCGTCATTCAGTTCCTTCCGGACCTGATCGACCCGGGTGTGCGGAGGCCGGCGTTCGCGTTCGACGGCCAGTGTGCGGCGGCGCTGCGCGAGTCGCTCGGACCATGCCTTCAAGCCGGCAAGCTCCCGATCCGCGTCGTCGAGCTGCTCGGTCAGTTCGGTGATACGACGTTGCCTGCTCCGCTCGCGGGCCGCGGCGCCGATGTGTTCGACGTCGTTTTTGGCCCAGCTACCGGTGGCTGCACCCAGCCGCCACCGTCCGTCGGCTCCACATGCCGCGGGGTGCTCATCCGGTAGTGTGTCCCCGAACGCGATCCTCGTCAGCAACTCCTCGATCCGCTCGACAGGCACGGGGCCGCCCGCTTCGGCAACTAGAACCTCACGCAGGGAACGGCCTGGTGCCGGTTTGAGCAGGGTGCCGTCAACGAATGTGTCGTGGCCGTCGACCACCAGCACCCCCGACGGACTCATCCAGGCATCCAGCAGGCCCGCTGCCTGCAGAGCGGCCTCGACGGCCGCCTGGACCGGGGCCGTGACGTGGTCGGCGAAAGCGACAAGCCGCCACAGCGGCGCGCCCGCCATCCGGGTGCGGTCGGCGGTGCGGTGCGGCGGAGCCTTCGGCGGGAGGTCAACCTCCTTCTGCAGCTTCTCAAGGCGCATCACCAGCTCGGCTCGCGTGGTTTCGACCTGTTGCCGTCGCCCAGCGAGGGTGGTCTCCTCGACCGTGAGGTCGTGCTGACGCCGCTCGGCCGCCTCGGCGATACGAGTCAGAATCGCTGCCTCGGAGTCAGCGATCCCCACCAGTACTGTGGTGTCGTCGAAAACCAGTTCCCTGCACGCACTCGCCCACTCCAGGAGCGCTCGCTCGTGCTCCTTCAGCACGTCGTCGTACCGGTCGGCCAGCGTGTCCTTGAGGTTGTTCGCTCGGGACAGCTCCGTCCGGGCGGCTTCCAGCCCGTGCTCCGCCTCCGTGCGCGCGTCGACGGCCCGCTCGTGCTCGTCCAGCGCTCGGCGCACCGACTCGATCGCCTTCCGCCGGCCCCGTACTGCTGCCCGCAGCAGTTGCCTGCTGTGGGCGTTCGGCTGTTCCAGCGTGTCGACCAACTCGCCGTAGGCGGAGTCGAGTCCCGCACGCCTGGCAACACCAGCGCACTCCTCCGCCGCTACACGGACTCGTTCCACCCACTGTTCTACGGCCTGCGCCGCATCGTCGGCCGCGTCGCGGTCGGTGGCGGCGGCCGTGGACTTCCGCTCGGCTACCGCGGCCTGCTCGCGAGCCGCTCGTTGAGCTTTTCCAGTGCGGCGGCGTAGGTCGTCGAGCTCTTCGCCTTTTTCGTACAGGTCGTGTTTCGTCAAACCCTCGATGCTGGCATCGGTTTGCCGGATCGCCGCAGCAAGATCCTTGCGTTGTTGTTGGGCAGCCGTCCTCGCGACGACAGCCTCCTGGTGTTCGGTTTCCGATTGCCGGGCGGCCCGGGTTACCTCGGTCATTCTCGTGGTGGCAGCTATCAGGTCGGCCGACGCCGCGCGCAGCACGCGTTGGGCGTAGGAGCGCTGCCGGGCGGAGATCTTCCGTGCAGCCTCCACCTCCTCGTCCAGCTTCTTCAATCGCTCGCCTTGCTGGTCAAGGCGTTCAAAGCCCTCCGCCAGCTCCGTGATGTCCTCCTGATCCAGCGGCGGCAACGCCCGGGACAGCAGCGAGGACAGCAGGCCAGGGTCGAGACGCTGCGACAGTTTCGGTGTGCGTAGTTGCAGCAACGCGGTGATCAACGCTTCGTAGCGTTGCTCCGACAGCCCGGGAAACAGCAGCTGCCGCACCGCGGCGCGATATTCCGACGCGTTCGAATGGACCGTTCCACGGCCGTGCAATTGTTCGGCCAGTACAGCCTTGGTCAACGGCTGGCCGGAGGCGTTGGTCAGCGAGAGATCCGTGCCGATCCGCAGCGAGGTCGTGAAGTAGTCAGCGGTGACGCCGGTGGTGCGGGTGGTGGCTTGCAGTCTAGCTCCGCAGGTGACGTACTCGTCGTGGTCAGAATTCCGGGCGAACTCGAGCCACACGTAGCCGACCCGGGTGGTACCCGAGGCGCCCTCTCCCATGAGGTTCCAGTGCATGGTCCGCTCGGAGGTGCCGAACGTGGACAGGCGGTTGGGGCGAAGGCTCGCGTCGAACAGGTACGGCAACAACAGTTCGAGCACCTTCGATTTGCCGCTGCCGTTCGGCCCCCGTAACAGCAGCCGACCGTTGTGGAATTCGAATACCTCGTCGTAGTAGCGCCAGACATTGAGGATGCCGGCTCGCGTGGGCTGCCAGCGACCGGCTTCCGCGGCGGCTTTGGTGGGCAGTTCGGCGATGGTCACGAGCTCTCCTTGCTGGTTCGGATCTCGGTGACGGAATAGCGCGCGGCTGCAGGCAGCGCACGTACCTGGCTTCCGGTGTGCTCAACGAGCCGGAACGATGCCAGCACGTCGAGCGCGTCGTGCACGAGTCGTTCGGTGCCGTCCTCACCTCGGTACGTTTTTGCCCACCGCGGGAACCGGGTCAGCAACCTTGCCGCCTCGGCGTGAAGCTGCTCCACGGTCAGACCTAGGGGAGCGCTGACGAGTGTGTCGAGGAGCAGCAGACCCGCGACGTTTGCCGTGCCCGAGTCGTCGGGGAACTTGCGGTCCGTCGCGATCGCGTCAGGATCGACGAGCAGATAACCCTCGGCACGCTCCTCCAGCACGAACCCCGCCTGCTCGGCTGCGCGTTGCACCACCTGCCGCCCGGTGAGAGAGGCCAGATAGTGGCTCTGTTCCTCACTGAGTTCACACCGGTAGAGAACTGGCTCGTCGAACAATCTCCGACAGATCGAGTGCCGTAACCATAGATTGCGTTGCACATCGGAGGCCGACATTTCCCCGTCACCGTAACGGGTTTCCCGAGTCAACCCCGTGAGCAGCTCCGCCCAGCGCTGCACGACCTCGTCCGGCGAGGGGGCAAGCTGTGAAGGACCTCTCGGTGCGGACAACAACCGCAGTAGCAACGTGGTGTCGACCCGGTAGAGCACCTTGGCCTCACGGGAATCCACGAACGTATCCGTACTGCCATCGACAGTGTCGAGCACGCCATAGGACTCCAATAGCCGGAGTGCGTCGACATAGGCCATGCGTTCGGACCGCGCCGCGGTGTCAAAGGTTTCCAACACCGGATCGGTGGCAGTCGCGTACTTCACGCGATCGGCGAGCAACCCGATTGTCGTGACGGGCCCGGACAGTAGTTCGGCCGCGATCACACACAGCAACGTGTACCGTCTGCGGTCGAATGGGACTCGGCCGGACCGTGAGCGGCGTGCAGGCCGGGTGTGATCGTGCTCGCTGGTCACCTTGGCAAGGCGGGCATAACCGAACCTCGGTTCCACCACCAGTCGCCATCCGCACGTGTAGTCGAACCACTTCGCGATGGGACCATGTCGTCTGCGGACCAGATCGAATGCGTCCGGTGCTGTTCTCACGCTGATCAGCGGTGTCGCCAGCAGCAACCGGACTCCTCTCGCGACATCCTGTTTCTCTGAGATGACAAGCTGGTTGGCAAGATTGCTCATGCCGTCGCTTCCTCCACGGTGTCGTCGCTGTCGTCGGCGACGGAGGTACTGACGTCGACGAGGTAGTCGGGCCCGGTGAACACACCTCGAGGTGTGCGGAGCGAGGCTCGTGCTCCGTCGTGCGGCGGACGCAGCACGATCTCCACCCTGCCGTCGGTGGTAGCAGCGCGGCGCGCACCGGAGGTGTCCGGTCGCGTGGCCAGTGCCCGGCCGAGCAGGTCGAGCAGCCGTTCGAACGTATCGTGGTCGAGCTCGGCGAAGGTGGAGAGCCTAACCGGCCCTCCTGTGGCGAGTTGTCGCCAGGCGCGGCGCAGCTGCATCCGTTGAGCGCGGGCGCGTTCTGCTCTCTCGCGTTTGAGCGCGGCGACATCGCGTACCCTGCCGGTGCGGGCGACCTTTTCAGTCCGGCCTGCGGTTCGCAGCAGAGGTGATACCGGAACCGGTGGGCCCTCGTGCCAGGAGGTCGACGAACTGACGAGCTCCGGATCTGGTTGGGCCAGGTGTGCGTGGCGGGCGGAGCCGAGCCCGAACGCCGCTGAGAACAGCCGATGCAGGTCGTTCTCCGTCGGCGCCAGGGTGAACCAACGGGCCAGTTCCCGGAAATCAGCGACCGCACTGCCGGCCCGGTGGCGCGATTCCGCGATCCGGTCGAGTACCTGCAGCAGGGTCACGATAGCCCGTCGCGCGACCACATGGAGCTGCTCCACTCGCGGGGGTGTGTCGTCCTCGGGCAGGAACCATGCACGCAGGCCGGCCCAACGGCTGCGTCGGAGTGCCAGCCAGCTTGCTCGGACCTCATTCCCGGGTGATGGGGGCAGGTCGGCCCCTGTCAGTGCGCGCTCGTGCAGGGTGTTCAGACCGTGTTTCTCGAGGTGGCCTATACCATCCGCGATCGCCTGTGCTCGCCGCTCCAAATTGGTCAGGAACTCCTCCAGATAAGCCACTGTGGCGGTCTTGACCTCGCGGAAGGTCGTGAGGTCGGCGCTTTCCGCCCGCAGCAGCCGTTGCAGCTCGCTGTTGAACTGCTTCGTGTTGGTGCGCAGGGCGTCCAGGTGGTTCTCCAGCTCGGTGAGCGTGGTGAATATCTTCCGATCACTCGCCGCAGCGTCCGTGAGTAGCTTGTGCAGCTCTGCCAGTCGGTCGGCAATGGCATCCAGCACGGCTGTTTGCAACGCCCCGGTGGAGGCCAGCACGGTTAACGCGTGCTGGACACCGGCGAAGGCAGCCTCACCACGTTTGGTGAGGGAGTACTGCAGGTTACGGCGCTCGTATTCCTCGGCTGTACGGTAGTTCTCCGCGTGGTTCTGGATGACGTCGACGAGTTGCCAGTCCCGCAGCTTCTGTAAATCGCGAGCGAGGTCGTCGTTGGTCAGGGCGCCGAACCAGCCCACCGTGCGCAACCGCTGTTGCACTTCGTCGAGGCTCAGCGAGGTCTCCAGCCGTTCGTTGGCCTCCGCGAATGCGCGCAGAATCGCTGTGTAGGTGTCGGCGTTCTCGCCGACGCTGAACCGGAACAATTCCGGGGGGATCCGCTCCATCACACCTCCAGCGCGGGCCAGCGTAGGGGCTCGGTCCGACGGAATCCCGAATCTTTCGTGGCCGTTGGAACACGCCATCGGATCATGTCGGAGAAGAGCTCGGAAGCCCGGCTGTCATGCCGTGCGAAGTCAACGGCCGGTGTCTTGCCACCTGAAGGGCGTCGGCACGCAGGGGACGCATGGTTCCTGCATCGCCTCCGTCGAGATGGCGGCGCAGCCGCTGGAGTGCGCGGTGCTGCGCCACCCGCACCGCCGCCGGGGTCGAACCCACGATCGTGGCCGTTTCGGCTGCGCTCAGGCCCGCGGCCACGCGCAGCACGAGGATCTCGCGCTGTGCCTCGGTCAGCAGTCCGAGCAGCTCACGCATCCGCTCGCCGAGTTCGGCGCGCAACACCCGCTGTTCCGGGCCGGGCTGCGGATCGGCACTGTCCACCGGGTCGGCGGCCAGGTGGGCGCGGTCCCGGCTGCGGGCCCGGTGGTGGTCGGCCACCTTGTTGGCGGCGATGCCGAAGACGAACGACAGGAAACTGGCCTCCTGGCCCCGGAAGCGGTGCAGTGAGGCCAGGACCGCCGCGAAAACCTCCTGGGCGACGTCGTCGGCGGCCGTGTGGTCGTGCCCGTTCGGGCGGATGCGGGCACGGCAGTAGCGGATGACCTTCGGTCGCAACGCCGTGAAGAGGGCGTTCGTGGCGTCCCTGTCCCCGGCGCGGGCGGCTGCGACCTGTTCCGCGAGCTGGTTCATCTGCATGGAAGGTCCCCCGGTGAAGCGTTTCGGACGAACGGGTCCGGTCGTGGGCTGCCAGCTCGGTGGAGGGAGGCCGGAGCGTCGTGGACCCGAGACTCGTTGTGAACGAGCAAAGTGAAGCATGTGCTGTGAACATAGTCAACAACGAGATTGGTGTGTGGTATGTTCACGCTGGTGAATGGGGGTGCGGTGCACGGCGAAGAGAACCTGGTGAGCGCGGCGGACGTGGCGCGGCTGGCGGGAGTCGGACGGGCGGCGGTCAGTAACTGGCGGCGTCGCCATCCAGACTTCCCGGAACCGGTGAGTGGTTCGGCGGGAAGCAGATTCCGGCTGGCCGAGGTCGAGCGATGGCTACGGAGCCAGGGAAAGCTTCGCGCCGCGGACGGGGAGGACACCTTGTGGCGGGCCGTCTCCGTCGGGCGCGACGACACGGAGATCACCCGACTGCTCGGGGACGTGCTCGAACACCTGCACGGTCATTCCGGAGTCGACCTCCCCGCCCCGGTGCGGGACGAGGTCGACCGGATCGAGGCAGCTGCCCGCGCCGACACCGCCGAACAGCTCTGCCTGCGTCACGTCGAGGCGTCGAGGCGGCGGCACTCCGCCACCACCGTCGAACTCGCGGAACTGATGGCGGAACTGTCCGATCCGCACGGAGTCGTACTCGACCCGGCCTGCGGTATCGGCAACGCGCTTCGGGCCGCCGCCGGGCGCGGTGCGGAAAGAGTCCTCGGCCAGGAACTCGATCCGGACCTCGCGCGGCTCGCGCAGGCACGACTGCGGTTCCACGCGCCCGCCTCCGTGGTCGCGGGCGACGCGCTGCGTGCCGACGGCCATCCCGACATGCGGGCCGACGTCGTGTTCTGCGAGCCGCCCTTCGGCTATCGCGACTGGGGCTACGAGGAGCTCGGCGTCGACCGGCGCTGGGACTACGGGCTTCCGGTGAAGAACGAGCCGGAGCTGGCCTGGCTTCAGCACTGCCTGGCACACGTCCGTCCCGGCGGGTTCGTGGTCGGGTTGCTGCCCGCCGCCGTCGCCTCCCGCCGTTCCGGGCGGCTCGTCCGCAAGGAACTCGTCCGCCGGGGAGTGGTGCGCGCCGTGTTCGCCCTGCCCGCCGGATTGCTCGCCACCACGGGAATACCGCTGCATCTCTGGTTGCTCCGAGCGCCCGCCGACGACGACACACCGATGTCCGTCCTGCTGGTGGACGCGAGCGAGCACGGGGGCCGGGCACGCGGTGAAGCCGACTGGCCCGCGCTACGCTCCGCCGTCCTGGAACCGTGGAAGGCGTTCCGCGGCGGCGCGTTCGAACCGGTGCCGGGCCGCCACGACATCGTGCAGGCGATCGACCTCCTCGACGAGGACGTCGACCTGACTCCGGCACGCCACCTGCCCATGCCGCGCGCGGTCGTCGACCCGGCAGAGCTGGACGTCCGGCGGCGCCGGTTGCGGGAGGTGTTGACAGACGCGGCCGAACTACTGCCCACCGTCACGGCACAGCCGCCGGGGACGCACCCGACCCTGACGATCTCCGAGCTCGCCAAGGCCGGAGCGTTGACTGTGCGGCAGCACACCGGCAAGCTCGAACTGTCCGATTCGGACGAAGTTGCCGGTGAGCTGGTACTGACCGGCCGGGATGTCGCCGACGGCGTGGGCCCGACACTGCGGCTGGCGCGAACCGTGGACACCGAACTCGTGCACCTCGTGCCGGGTGACGTCGTCGTTCCCACCCTCGTCGCAGGCGGCACGCATGCCGTGGCGGGCGTCGTCGAGGAGCCGGGGCTGATCCTGGGCCCCAACCTGCACCTGCTCCGGGTCGATCCGGCCCGCCTCGACGCCGAATTCCTCGCGGGCTACCTGTCCGCGAGCCGCACGACCGCGGCGGGCGGCACCACGGTGTCCGGGGCGAGGCGACTCGACGTCCGGCGCGTCGGAGTGCCGTTGCTGCCCATTGCCGAGCAACAACGGCTGGGCAGGGCCTTCCGGGCCGTGCGCTTGTTCCGGGAGCGGCTGCGGGAGGCGGGCGAACTCGCGGACCTGCTCGGCAGGCAACTTGTTGACGGTCTGGCCGACGGGCTGCTCGACGTTCCGGACCGGTAGTCGTGCCGGTCTTCGGCGTCCGACCTCAACTGCGCCCCGCGAACGGCCCGTCGGCGAAGGCCCACGCCGCGAAACGGTCGCCGATGCGGCGGTGGGTCTCGGCATCGGGATGGAGTGCGTCGGGCAAAGGGAGTTCGGTGGCGTCCGACTCGCCGTAGAGGGTCCGGCCGTCGAGGTAGTGCAGGTTCGGGTCCGATCGGCGGGCCACGATGTCGGCGAGCTCGTCGCGGATGACCGTGAGCGTCAGCTTGCCCGCGGCCCGCTCGGCGGGGTCGCCCGTGGCGCGGAAGCGCACGACGCCCTCGCGCAGGGCGGCGGTGTCGAACTCGCCCGGGCCCGGCGTGTTTTCGTGCATCGGACACAGCAGCGGCGAGACGACGAGCAGCGGAGTCGTGGGATGACCCTCGCGAATGGTGTCGAGGAAACCGTGCACCGCCGGGACGAAGGCGCGGCGGCGCATCACGTCGGCGTTGACCACGTTGATCCCGATCTTGACGCTGATCAGGTCGGCGGGCGTGTCGCGCAGAGCGCGGGCGGTGAACGGGTCGAGCAGGGCGCTGCCGCTGAACCCGAGGTTGATCAAGTCCACGTCGCCGAGCGATGCGGCGAGCGCGGGCCACGTCGTGCTCGGGCTCGCGGCGTTGGAGCCCTGGCTGATGGAGCTGCCGTGGTGCAGCCAGATCCTGCGGCTTCCGCTCGCCGCGGGCTCGACGGGAGCGTCGGTGCGCAGTGCGGCGAGGCGCGTGCTTTCGTTGTGCGGCAACCAGATCTCCACCCGCTTGTCGTGCGGGGCGAGTCCGTCGAAGCGGACGGTGCTCACCGGGCCGGGGCGGGTCTCGGTGGCTCCGGTACTCGGGTCGATGCTGACGACCGTGCCGCCGGTCGCGCTCGCCTGCGCGGCGAGAACGCCGTCGACGCGCAGGTCGTGCACGCCGCGTGGACGTGGTGGAACGCCTCGGTACTCGACGCGGGTGGAGTACGTGTCGAGCTCGACGACCGTGGCCCGCGTGCGGAACACGAGCCGCACACCCGAGGGTTGGCTTTCCGCCAGGTGCAGCTGAGGATCCGCGCATTGCGCGCGGGCGCGGGCGGGCAGCCGATGGGGCAGCAGCCCGTGTTCCGTGCGCTCCAGCTCGATCGCGCCGTGCACGAGGTCCTCGGTGACGGGAACGGTGTGCCACGCGGACGGCTCGTGCTCGTCATCCATGGCCCCAGCATGTCAGCCGGGCTCCGGCCCGCGCACACCTTTTTCAGGGCGTCGCGGCAGCGGTGGATAATGCGGACGTCGAGGGCGAAGTGCCGGGAGAAGGGACGACGAGTATGGCGGGCAGCGGTCCGGGTGGGACGTTCACGATGGCCGGAGGTCCCACCGTGTCCCGGATGGGATACGGCGCGATGCAGCTGGCCGGGCCCGGCGTGTTCGGGCCGCCGAAGGATCGTGACGAGGCGATCGCCGTGCTGCGCACCGCCGTGGAACTCGGTGTCGACCACATCGACACCGCCGACTTCTACGGCCCGCACGTCACCAACGAGCTGATCCGCGAGGCGCTCGCGCCGTTCGGCGAGGACCTGCACATCGTCACCAAGGTCGGGGCCGTGCGCGACGAGAACGGTGGTTGGCCGCACGCGCGCTCGCCCGAGCAGCTCCGCCAGCAGGTCGAGTCGAACCTGCGCACGCTGGGCGTGGACGTGCTCGACGTCGTCAACCTGCGCGTCGGTGGCGGTCCCGACGGGCACTCGCCCGTGCCCGGTTCGCTCGCCGAACCGTTCGGTGCGCTGGCCGAGATGCGGGAGCAGGGGCTGATCCGGCACCTCGGGGTCAGTGTCGTCGACGAGGAGCAGGTGCGGGAGGCGCAGTCGATCGCGCCGGTCGTCACCGTGCAGAACTGGTACAACGTCGCGCACCGGGGTGACGAGGCGCTCATCGCGTCGCTGGCCGAGCAGGGCATCTCCTACGTGCCGTTCTGGCCGCTGGGCGGCTTCAGCCCGATCCAGTCCGACACCCTGACCAGCGTGGCGAAGGACCTCGGCGCCTCGCCGCAGGCGGTGGCGCTCGCGTGGTTGCTACACCAGTCGCCCAACATCTGCGTCATCCCCGGCACGTCGTCGGTGGCGCACCTGCGCGAGAACGTCGCCGCGGCGGCGCTGGAGCTGCCGGACGACGCGCTCGCGGCCCTCGACGGCATCGCCGGCTGACGGCCCGGGCGCGGGTCAGGCGTCGCGGCGCAAATCCCGGATGTCCGGACGAGGTCGGAATCCGGCCGAGGTGTAGGTGGCGAGGGCGCCGACGTTCGCGGTCGGTGTGGCCACGATCGCGCTGGACGCGCCCAGCTTCACCAGCGCCGCGACGGCGGCGACGGTGATCGCACGCCCGTGACCACGCCCGCGATGGTCCTGATGCACGCCCATCGGCTCCACGAGTCCCGGCCGTCCCGGACCCGCGGACCACACCGTGACCACCGCGACGGCGTCGTCTTCCTTGTCCCCGTCGAAGGCGAGCAGGCACCGCGCGTCGGAGTACGGGACGCCGGAAGCCATGGCGTGCCAGCGCTCGGCCGTGAACGTCGACCCGGAGAACGCCGCCCGCTGGACGGCGGCGCGCACGTCCGCGTGCTCGCGACCGACCACCTCGACCCGCACACCGGGATCCGGAACCGGCTGCGTGAGGTCGTGTCTCAGGGACGTCCACGACTCGTCGGCGCTCCAGCCGCGTTCGGGCAACAGGTCCCGCACCAGGGAGTTCGCCGGTGCTTCGAGGGAGACCGGCCCGTCCGGCAGCACGCCGCGCCGCGGATCGCCGAGGTCGTCCACCAGCCGGTGCGCGAGCTCCTCGTCCCGCAGAGCGTCCGGCGCGAGGGCCAGCCGCAACAGGGCCGGACCGTCCTGCAGGCCGACGGCGAGAATCCGCGCGCCGCGGCGCCAGGTCCGTAGCGCGGCGGCCGTGGCGTCGGCGCCGAACCGCCAGTACCAGCCGACGTCACCCGGGTGCAGCTGCCACGGTGCGTCGTCGTCCTGCCAGTGCCGGAGCGCGTCCACCGCCGCGGGCAGGCCGCCGACCGCGGGGATGCTCAAGGTGATCGTCATGTCGCGACTACACACCATGCGCCGACCGGGCGCAGCCGGTTTTCGTCGGTGCAGGTGGCCACAATGGGCGGCACGACGGGACGGACAGCGAGGGCGGACCAGGCGCTACGAGACGACGGTGTCGATCGACGCGGATCCCCGCCGCGTGTGGGACGACGCCGACACCGGGGTGGCCCGCTGACGGGCCCGACCGCCTCGGAGGTTCAGTCGTCGAGGCGGCCGTCGGCGCGGCCGAGCCAGTACCGTTTGCGGACCTCGTGCACCACGGACACGTCGAACGACGCGATGCCCGGAAGGTGGGCGAGGTCCTCGGTCAGCAGTGCGGCCAGGGCGTCCTCGTGTTCGAAGACGCCGTGGTGCACCACCGAGGAGCTGCCCGCGACGACGGTCACGTAGCGGGCGGAGGGATGTTCGGCCAGGGCCTCGGCGACGGGTTTGATGGCCGAGGGCGTGACGGTGAGTGCCACGATGGCTTCGAGCGTGTAGCCGAGGACACTCGGTTCGATCTCCACGCGCGGGCGCACGATCCCGCGCCGCAGCAGTGACTGCACCATGCGGTAGGCGGTGGACTGGCCGACACCGAGCTCGCGGGCCACCTGGGCCGTCGCGATGCGACCGTTCCGCCGCAGCAGACGCAGAGTCGCCCACAGCTCGTCGTCGAGTGCGACCGGCTCGTCGAGGCCCTCGCCGTCGTCCTGGGACAGTGCCGCCACCTGTTCCTCGGTGAGCCGCGGGAGCCGCCACGAGTCGGCTTTCGTCACCCCGCGCAGGACGAGTTCGGTGTGGGTGGAGCGCACGCCGTCGAGGGTGGGAGCGCGGTCCAGCAGCGCCGGTATGCCGTCGGCCTGAGCGGCCTGCATCGTGCAGAAGACGTCGGCGCGTCCCGCGGTGGTCGCCACGAACTGGGTCGCGGACAGCTCGGCGAGGGCGCTCGCCACCTTGTCCGCCTCGCCCGGTGCGGTGTCGACCCACACGTGCCAGGGATTGCCGTGCCCGGTGAGTGACCAGTCGAGCTGCCCGATGACCCGCAGCAGCCGGGCCGCCTCCAGGCGCGCGAGCCGACGGCTCACCGTGCTCGACGACCAGCCGAGCACCTCGGAGAGCCGGGACAGCGGGGCGCGGGGGGCCACCTGAAGGGCCGCGACGAGGTCCAAGTCCTCGGCGTCGAGGGACGCGCTCATGCACGGAATGTAGCACCGACCCACCACTTCTGAATAGATATGGCATTTTCGGGCGCCTCTTGACTAATCTGCCCAGTCGGCTTGTAATTCTCGGAACTTCCTTCCAGCCCGACCCGAACGGACTCATCGACCGTGGCCGAGACGACAGAGACGGTCTCCACAGAGAAGACCTCCCGCACCGTGCGCGTGACACTGCGAGTGCTCGCGGGCATCGAGCGGCTGGGCAACAAGCTGCCGCACCCCTTCTGGCTGTTCGTGATCATGGCCGGGGTCGTGGTGGCCCTCAGCGCGATCCTGGACGCGCTGGGCGCGTTCGCGATCTCCCCGGCCGACGGCGAACGCGTCGAGATCAAGAGCCTGCTCTCCGCCGAGGGCCTGCACATGATGGTGGGCGACGCGGTGGAGAACTTCGCGACGTTCCCACCGCTGGCGCTCATCATCGTGGTGATGCTCGGCGTCTCGGTCGCCGAGCGCAGCGGCATGCTCTCCGCGCTGCTGCGCCGCACCGTGACCCGCGTGCCGGCGAAGTACCTGACCTTCGCGTTGGCGTTCACCGGCGTGTGCGCGAGCGTGCTCTCCGACGCCGCCTACGTGGTGCTCATCCCGCTGGGCGCGCTCGTGTTCAAGGCGGCGGGGCGCAGCCCCATCCTCGGCACGGTCGTGGCGTTCGGCTCGATCTCGGCCGGCTACGACGCCTCGGTGCTCGTCACGGCGAGCGACGTCCTGTTCGCGGGCATCACCACGAGCGCGGTCGGGCTGATCGACCCGGACCACGTGGTCAACCCGCTGGCGAACTACTTCTTCACGGCGGTGTCGGCGGTCGTCCTCGCGCTGGTCATCACGCTGGTCACCGAGTTCCTGCTCAGCAAGCGCACGGCGAACATGTCCGTCGACGGCGACGGCGTCGACCAGAGCCTCGGCGAGATGGAACTGACCGCCCAGGAACGCAAGGGCCTGCGCTACTCCGGTCTGGCTCTGCTGGTCTTGGCGGCGCTCGTGGCCGCCGCGCTCATCCCGCCCGCGTCGCCGTTCCGCGGCGAGGACGGCGGTGTGCTGAGCTCGCCGATCATCACCGGGATCGCGGTGGTGCTGGGGCTGGCGTTCCTGCTCATGGGCGCCGTCTACGGCCGGGTCGTCGGCACGCTGCCCAAGGCAGGCGACATCCCGGCGGCGATGGCCGTCGGCGTGCGGGACCTGGCGCCGGTGATGGTGCTCTTCTTCGCGGCGAGCCAGTTCATCGCCTACTTCAAGTGGACCTCGATGGGCGAGGTCATCGCCGTGCGGGGCGCGGACCTGCTCGACGCCCTCGGCGTGCACCCGCTGGCGATGCTCATCGGCATGATCCTCGTCGCCGCGGTGATGAACATCTTCATCACGAGCGGGTCGGCGCAGTGGACTCTGATCGCGCCGGTGTTCGTGCCGATGTTCATGCTGCTGGACGTGCCGCCGGAGACCACGCAGGCCGTCTTCCGCATCGCCGACTCCGCGACCAACCTGATCAGCCCCATGAGCCCGTACTTCGTGATGGCGCTGGGCTTCCTGCAGCGTTACCGCAAGCAGGCGGGCATCGGCACGCTGATGTCGCTGACGCTGCCCATCTCGATGGTGGTGCTGGTGTCGTGGACGTTGCTGTTCGTCGCCTGGTGGCTGCTCGGTATCCCGCTGGGTCCGGGCGTGGACGTCCGCTGAGCCTTCGACACCGAGGAGAACGAAAGATGTCACTGGACGACGTGGCCGCCTGGACGAAACGGGCGCTGCCGGAGCTGACCGACGACCTCCGCATGCTCGTGGAGCTGGAGACCCCCAGCGACGACAAGGTGCTGCTGGACCGCGGTCTCGACGCGCTCTCGCGCTGGCTGGTCGAGCGGCTGGGTGAGCCGGACGAGACGACCCGGTACGACGGCGGGGAGTGGGGCGACGCGCTCCACGCCACCTACACCGGAACCTGCCCGGGCACGGTGCTGATCCTCTGCCACTACGACACCGTGTGGCCCGCGGGCACGCTCGCCGAGTGGCCCTTCGAGGTCCGGGACGGGCGCGCGACCGGACCGGGCGTGTTCGACATGAAGCACGGCATCGTGCAGGCGGTGTGGGCGCTGCGGTGTCTGCGCGAGCTCGACCTGCCGAGGCCGACGGTGCGGCTGCTGTTCAACGGCGACGAGGAGATCGGCAGCCCGGCCGCCCGCCCCCACATCGAACGGCTCAGCGAGGACACGCTCGCCACGCTCGTCCTGGAGGCGTCGGCCGACGGCGCGTTGAAGACGGTGCGCAAGGGTGTCGGCCTCTTCGACGTCACCGTGGAGGGCATCGAGTCGCACGCGGGCCTGGACCCGGATGCCGGTGTCAGTGCCATCCACCAGCTCGCCGAACTCGTTCCCGCCATCGTCGGTGCCGCGGCGCCGGAGAAGGGCACGACGATCAACGTCGGGCTGATCCGGGGCGGCACCGGCCGCAACGTCGTGGCCCGGCACGCGACGTGCGGCATCGACATCCGCGTCTCCGACCCGGCGGAGCTGGAGCGGCTCGACGCGGTGTTCGCCGGGCTGCGCCTGTCCGACCCCCGCGCGCAGCTCACCGTGAACGGGGAGTGGAACCGGCCGCCCATGGTCGCGCACGACGCGTCCCGGGCGCTGTTCGCGGTGGCGCGGGGCGTGGCGGAGGAACTCGGCTGGGCGGAGCTCGACGGCGTCGCCGTCGGCGGTGCGAGCGACGGCAACTTCGTGTCGGCGCTCGGCCGTCCTGTGCTGGACGGACTCGGCGCGGTCGGTTCGGGAGCGCACGCTCGGCACGAGCACGTGCTGCTCGACCACCTTCCCGGCAGGACCGCGCTGGTGGCCGGCATCCTGAGCGCGCTGGCCGAGCGGAGCTGACGGGTTGTGGGGTCGGCGCCGTCAGTGCGCGCCGACCTCCACGCCGTCGAGCGGCACCGACGGATCGGCGAGCCGCGCGGCGTCCACGGTGGCGCGGCTGCGGATGAGCCGTTTGGCGGGCTCGATGCCGTCGGACCACCGGTTGACATGCATGCCCGCCACCACGCGGCCGTCCGCGAGCCAGAACGTGTGGAAGCTGTTCTCCTCCATGTCGCCCCGAACCACCAGGTCGTGGGACGCACGCGGATCCAGCAGCCCGATGAACTCCATCCCGATGTCGTACTGGTCGGTGTAGAAGAAGGGCAACTCGTCGTAGGGTTGCCCACGCCCCTGCAGAGTGCGCGCCGCCGCGGGGCCCATGCCCAGCGCGTTGGCCCAGTGCTCCACCCGCACGTGCCTGCCGTAGAACGGGTGGCGCGCGGAGGCGACGTCACCCGCCGCGGCGATCGTGGGGTCGGCCGTGCGCAGGTACTCGTCCACCACGATGCCGTGATTCGCGTCGTCCAGCGGCAGGCCACCGCCTCGCGCCAGAGCCGTGTTGGGTGACGCGCCGACGGCGATCAGCACGGTGTCGGCCTCGATCTCCTCACCCGCGTCCGTCGTGACCCCCATGACGTGGCCGGACCCGATGAGGGAGCGTGGTCGCTGCCCGGTCAGCACCCTGACGCCGTGCCTGCGGTGCGCGTCGGCGAAGTACTGCCCGACCTCCGTGCCCAGCGTGGACCCCAACGGCACGGTCTGCGGCTCCACCACCGTCACCGGGCAGCCGTACTGCCAGGCAGCCGCAGCCACTTCGAGCCCGATCCAGCCCCCGCCGATCACGGCGACCGGGTTGCCGGTGCGCAGTGCCGCGCGGATCCGGTCGGAGTCGCGCAGTTCGCGCAGGTAGTACACGCCCTTCAGCTCGGCGCCCGGCAACGACAGGCGGCGCGGGCTCGCCCCCGTGGCGAGGATCAGGTGCGTGTACGCGAGGCGCCGCCCGCCCGCCAGCTCCACGTCACGGGTGTCGCGGTGGACGTCGACCGCCGCCGTGCCGAGCAGGAGATCCACCTCGTTGTCGGCGTACCAACCGGATTCGTGGACGGCCGTGCTCGCGCGCTCGGCGTCGCCGAGTAGATAGTCCTTCGACAACGGCGGACGCTCGTACGGCAGTTCCTCCTCGGCACCCACGAGCCGGATCGCGCCGGAGAACCCCTCGGCGCGCAAGGTCTCGGCGGCCTTCGCGCCCGCGAGCCCCGCTCCGACGATGACGACGGTGTCGTCCGCCATGCCCTCACCGCCTTCGTGTGGTGCGCGCCCGTGGGCCGTGAGTACCCGGCCTCCGGTGGTGTTACGCACGGGCCTTTCCCCGATGACGTCCGCGTCCCGGGTCGGTAACGCTTCGTCTCGGTGATCGTCTTTCGGGCGCCGGCGTGGGCACCGCCGCGTAAGTTCCCGGCTCGTTGTGTCGTGATCGAGCGGAAAGGTCGTTGTGTCTTACTCTCGAAGATCCGGGCGAGTCTCCCGGGTGCTGGCGGGTCTCGCCGCCGTTCTGGTTCTGGGAACCGTCACCGTCCCTGCGGCCGTCGCCGACGAGGAGGACGTGACCGCAGTGCCGTCGACGTCGTCCACGACGGCACCCCCGTCGACGACGACGCCCACCACGCCCGTCGAGTCGGACGAACCACCGGTGAGCGGCGCGGACCTCGCGGTCGATGCGTCGGTGGGCGACGGGCAGTACCTCCTCGGTGAGGAGATGCCCGTGACGGTGACCGTCAGCAACATCGGTGACGCCGATGCCCATGAAGTCATCGTCTATCTCCACGGCGAGGACGATTTCTCCGTCAGCGTGCCCCGCGAGCAGTGGAAGGGGTTCACCTGGCCTGACGGCGCGACGTTGCGCGCCGGGGCGACCGTCACGTTCGATCTGGCGGTCACACCCAAGTCCTGGGAGAGCGGTGAGGTCGCGGCGATCAGGGTGTCCGCCCAGAGTCCGGACGAGGTGCGCTGGAGCAACAACGAGATCGGCGGCATCGTGGTGCCGGTCGTTCCTCCGACCCCGACCCATCCCGTGACCGGAACGGTCTACGGGGACGGCAACGGCAACGGAGTGCTGGACGATGGTGAAGGCCTGGCGGGGGTCACCATCCAGTTGAATCGTTTTCCGGGAAACCATTTCCGGAAGGTCAAGACCGGCTCCGACGGACGTTTCGCCTTCGACGACGTGTCCGCAGGTCTTTACGAGCTCAGTGTGAGCGGCACTGACTGGATCGGGCCGTACTCGATCCCTGTCCGCGTCGACGGTTCAGGCGACCACACCGACCTTCAGTTCCGCCGTACGCGCCCGGTTTCCGACGTTCTCGTGCCCACCGTGAAGTTCACCCAGGACACCTACCGGCCCGGTGACACAGCGCAGGTGACAGTCACGTTGACCAACAACGGTGACGAGCCGCTGCGGGGCGTCACAGCGTTCTGCTCGGGTGCCGGTAGCAGCGACGAACTCGGCGGAGTCGAGGATGCCGAGCACTGGGGCGACCTGGTGTGGGGATCGAAGGGGGTCACCGTCCCAGCGCACACCACGAAGACCTATCAGGTCACCGGTGTCGTGCGCGACGGTGCCGCCGACTACGGGTTCGTCACACTCGGCTGCGACTTCGGCCCGGGCGAGGACATCAGCGGCCACCCGCACGCTCTGGATCGGGCGAAGGTACCGGGACGGACCGCTGATGCGGCGGTCAAGGTGTTCCACGACCGCGACGAGGACGGCGTTGTGGACGACGACGAATATCTGTCGGGCGTGACTGTCGGGTTGCGCGACCGCGATGCGGACACCCCGATGGTGACGGCGGAGACCGACGAACGGGGCCGGGCAGCGTTCGCCGACCACCAGGCCGGGATGTATCACATCGAGGTCTTCGGGCCGTGGCAACGCGCGGACGGTGCGGCCTTGCACCTTCTGGTGCATGCCGAGTACAGCCTGTATTACAACACCAACACCGTCGAAGTCGTCCCGGGGCCGAACAAGCCGTTGCCCGGTGCCGGGGGAGACGGTGGGGATGCGCCGACGGGGTCGACTCCCGCCGACTCGGCCGATCCCGTATCGAAGCAGGCTCAGGACGTCGACGAGCTCGCCTCCACCGGGGTCGACGCGGTGACTCTCGGCGGTGTCGGGCTGGCTGTGGTGCTCGCCGGTGCCGTGACGCTGGTGGTCGCGCGTCGTCGTCGGGCGGAAGGCTCGACCGAATCCTGACCACCGGGTCGGTGGTTCAGCCGCCGACTCGCGCCGTGAGCTCGGCGGCCGAGGCGCGCACCTCGGCCGCCAGTTCCGGCCACCGCCGCCCGCACTCGCCGTCGCCGTCGCACTCGTGCCGGAACGTCACGCTGATCGCGGCGATCGGTCTGCCGTCCGGGTTGACGACCGGCGCGGCGACGGAGGCGAAGCCCGGGGTCACGTAGCCGTCCTCGACGGCCCATCCCCTGCGGCGCTCCTCGGACAGCACGCGGCGCAGGCGCGGCAGATCGGTGGGCCCGCGCCCGGTGCGGAGGACGAAACTCCGGGCGTGGGGAAACAGCGCCCGCACCTGGGCCGCGGGCAGATGGGCGAGGATCGCGCGGCCCGACGCGGGCAGGTGCGCGGGCAGGCGCACCCCGACCTCGGTCACGAGTCCCAGCGGCCACCGAGGTTGCTCCCGCAGCAGGTAGAGCGTCTCGGCGCCGTGCAGAACGCCCAGGTGGGCGGTGAGCCCGATCCGCTCGGTGAGGGCGCGCAGCAGCGGGCGGGCCAGCTCCTCCAGCGGGTTGTGCCGCAGGTAGGCCGAGCCCACCTCGAACGCCGCCACCCCGAGGCCGTAGCGGCGCTGCTCCGGCAGGTGAGTGACGAACCCGGCCGCCACCAGCTCGGACAACAGGTGGTAGGTCGTGGAACGCGGCAGCTGCAACTCGCGGGCCACGGCGCTCGCCGTCATCGGCTCCGCCTTCGCCGCCAGCAGACGCAGCAGGGCCAACCCCCGCCGCAACGCGGGCACGTCACTGCTTCGCCCCACGCGTCACCTCCCACCGTCTGGTATCCGAGACAGTCTCGCTCGCCGTGGTCTCGCTCGCGAGCCTCGCGCGCGGTGTGATGGGAGCATGCGAGCTGTTGCCATCGGACTCACGCCGCTGTCGCGTGAGGAGGTCGTCGCCGTCGCCCGCCAGGGCGCGCCCGTGGAGCTGACGACCGAGGCGTTGAAGGCCGTCACGGCGGCGAGAGCCCACATCGACGCGCTGGCCGCCTCCGAACGGCCCGTCTACGGCGTGTCCACCGGCTTCGGTGCGCTGGCGGTGAAGTACATCCCCGGCGAGCGCCGGGCCGCCCTGCAGCGATCCCTCGTGCGCTCGCACGCCGCGGGAGCCGGGCCCGAGGTGGAGCGGGAGGTGGTGCGCGCGTTGACGTTGCTGCGGTTGCGCACGCTCACCACCGGCCACACCGGCGTGCGGCCGTCCACGGTGCGGGCCATGGCCGGCCTGCTCAACGCCGGGCTCGCGCCGGTGGTGCACGAGTACGGCTCGCTCGGCTGCTCGGGCGACCTCGCGCCGCTGTCGTCGATCGCTCTGGCGCTCACCGGGGAGGGCCAGGTGCGCGACGCGCACGGCGAGCTCCGCCCGGCGGCGCAGGCGCTGGCCGACGCGGGCCTGGAGCCCGTCGAACTGGGGGAGAAGGAAGGGCTCGCCCTCATCAACGGCACCGACGGCATGCTCGGCATGCTCGTGCTGGCGCTCGCCGACCTCCACCGCCTGCTCGACACCGCCGACCTCACCGCGGCCATGAGCGTGGAGAGCCTGCTGGGCACCGACCGCGTGTTCGCCGACGACCTCCAGCAGCTGCGTCCCCACCCCGGCCAGGCTCACTCGGCCCGCCGGATGCGGCGCTTCCTCGCGTGCTCGGAGATCGTGGCCAGTCACCGCGGCCCCGACTGCACCCGGGTGCAGGACGCCTACTCGCTGCGGTGCGCGCCGCAGGTGCACGGCGCGGCACGCGACACGGTGGCGCACGCCGAGGTGGTCGCCGACCGGGAACTCGGGTCCGTCGTCGACAACCCGGTGGTGCTGGCCGACGGCCGCGTCGAGTCCAACGGCAACTTCCACGGCGCGCCGCTGGCCTACGTGCTGGACTTCCTCGCCATCGCCGTCGCCGACGTGGCGAGCATGGCGGAGCGCCGCACCGACCGGCTGCTCGACGTCGCACGCTCCCACGGTCTGCCGCCGTTCCTCGCCGACGATCCCGGCGTCGACTCCGGGCACATGATCGCCCACTACACGCAGGCGTCCGTGGTCGCCGAGTTGAAGCGGCTGGCCGTGCCCGCCTCCGTGGACTCCATTCCCACCAGCGCCATGCAGGAGGACCACGTGTCCATGGGCTGGGCGGCCGCCCGCAAACTGCGCCGGGCCATCGACGGCCTGACCACCGTGCTCGCCGTCGAACTGCTCACCGCCGCCCGCGCCCTCGATCTGCGCGCGCCGCTGGCTCCGGCCCCGGCCACGGCGGCCGCACTCGCGGAACTACGCCGCCACGTCGCCGGGCCCGGACCCGACCGGCACCTCGCTCCCGAACTCGCCGACGCACACGAGCTGATCCGCTCCGGCAGCGCATTACGCGCTGCCGAAACCGCTGGGGAGGAATCATGACCACATCCGTGCGAGCCGCCCGCGGCACCGCGTTGACCGCGCGGTCCTGGGCCACCGAGGCACCACTGCGCATGCTGCACAACAACCTCGATCCCGAGGTGGCCGAACGGCCCGAGGACCTCGTCGTCTACGGCGGCACCGGCAAGGCGGCGCGCGACTGGCCCAGCTTCCACGCCATCACCGCCGAACTCGCCGACCTCCGCGACGACGAGACGCTGCTCGTGCAGTCGGGCCGGCCGGTGGGCGTGCTGCGCACCCACGAGTGGGCTCCGCGGGTGCTCATCGCGAACTCCAACCTGGTGCCCGACTGGGCGAGTTGGCCCGAGTTCCGCCGGCTCGACGCACTCGGACTGACGATGTACGGGCAGATGACCGCCGGGTCGTGGATCTACATCGGCACGCAGGGGATTCTCCAGGGCACGTACGAGACGTTCGCGGCCGTGGCGGAGAAGCGGTTCGGCGGTTCGCTGCGGGGCACGCTCACCGTCACCGCGGGTCTCGGCGGGATGGGCGGCGCCCAACCCCTGGCGGTCACCATGAACGACGGCGTGGCGCTCGTGGTCGAGTGCGACGCCGAGCGCGCCCGCCGCCGGGTCGAGACACGGTACCTGGACGAGGTCGCGACTGATCTGGACAGTGCGATCAGGACGGTTGAGCGGGCGAAGCGCGAGGGCACGCCGCTGTCGGTTGCCGTGATCGGTAACGCCGCCGAGGTGCTGCCGGAGCTGCTGCGGCGTGGTGTGGAGGTCGACGTCGTCACCGACCAGACCTCCGCCCACGACCCGCTCGCCTACCTGCCGAAGGGCGTCGCCGTCGACGACTGGCACGACTACGCCGAGACCAAACCCGACGAGTTCACCGACCGCGCCCGCGAGTCGATGGCCGAGCACGTCGAGGCGATGGTCGGGTTCCTCGACGCGGGCGCGGAGGTCTTCGACTACGGCAACTCGCTGCGCAGTGAGGCGAAACTCGGCGGCTACGAGCGCGCGTTCGACTATCCCGGGTTCGTGCCCGCCTACATCCGGCCGCTGTTCTGCGAGGGCAAGGGCCCGTTCCGCTGGGCCGCGTTGTCGGGTGAGGCGTCGGACATCGCCGCCACCGACCGCGCGGTGCTGGACCTCTTCGGCGACAACGAGAGACTGGCCCGTTGGATCCGCCTCGCGGGGGAGCGCGTGGCGTTCCAGGGACTGCCCGCGCGCATCTGCTGGCTCGGCTACGGCGAGCGGCACCTCGCGGGGGAGCGGTTCAACGAGATGGTCGCGCGCGGCGAGCTGGCCGCCCCGGTCGTGATCGGGCGGGACCACCTGGACTGCGGGTCGGTCGCCTCGCCGTACCGGGAGACGGAGGGCATGGCCGACGGCTCCGACGCCGTCGCCGACTGGCCGCTGCTGAACGCCCTGGTCAACACGGCGTCGGGAGCGACGTGGGTGTCTATCCACCACGGCGGCGGGGTCGGGATGGGCCGGTCGATCCATGCCGGTCAGGTCACCGTCGCCGACGGCACCGAGCTCTCGGCCCGCAAGATCGAGCGCGTCCTCACCAACGACCCCGCCACGGGAGTGCTGCGCCACGCCGACGCGGGCTACGAGCGAGCCCGGCAGGTCGCCGACGAACGAGGACTGCGCATTCCCGCGCGGGAGTCGGAGGTGACCGCGTGACGAGCGCGACCTCGTTGCTCGGCGCCCTCGCCGACGTGGGCGCCGACCGTGTCCGCGGCGGCTACTCCCGGCACGGGTTCGACCGTGTCGATGTGGAGCTGCGCGAGTGGTTCACCGCCGAGGCCGGGGCAAGGGGACTCGGGGTGGAGACCGACCGCAACGGCAACCTCTGGGCGTGGTGGGGAGCGCCCGGGCCGAACGCCGTGGTCACGGGAAGCCACCTCGACTCGGTGCCGGGCGGCGGGGCGTTCGACGGCCCGCTCGGCGTGGTGTCGGCGCTCGCGGCCGTCGACGCGTTGCGGGCTCAGGGCTTCCGTCCAGCCCGGCCTCTGGCGGTGGTCGTGTTCGCGGAGGAGGAAGGCGGCCGGTTCGGCGTGCCGTGCCTGGGGTCGCGGTTGCTGGCGGGCACGCTCGACGCCGACCGGGCCCGGGAGCTGAAAGACCCGGACGGCACCACGCTCGCCGAGGCGGTGCGGGCGGCGGGGCTCGACCCCCGGTGGCTCGGGCCCGAACCCGACCTGTTGTCGCTTGTCGGGTGTTTCGTCGAACTGCACGTGGAGCAGGGGCGCGGGTTGGTGGACCTCGACGCGCCCGTGGGCGTGGCGAGCTCGATCCTCGCGCACGGCCGGTGGCGGTTGACCTTCCACGGCGAGGGCAACCACGCCGGAGCCACCCCGCTCGCCGACCGCCGCGATCCGATGATGCCCGCGGCTTCGCTCGTGCTGGCCGCGCGGAGGGCCGCGGGGTCGGTTCCCGGCGCCCGGGCCACCGTGGGACGGCTCGTGCCCACGCCGGGCGGGACGAACGTCATCCCGTCCACGGTGGACGTGTGGTTGGACGCGAGGGCCCCCGGAGACGCCGACACGCGCCGGGTCGTCGACGACGTCGTCGCGGCGGCACACGAAGCCGCCGAGGCCGAGGGTTGCACCGTGACCGTCCGCGAGGAGTCCTACGGCGACACGGTGGTCTTCGACAGCGGGCTGCGGGACGAGCTGGCCGGTGTGCTCGGCGGTGTGCCCGCGCTGCCGACGGGAGCCGGTCACGACGCGGGTGTGCTCGCGCAGCGCATCCCCACGGCGATGCTGTTCGTGCGCAACCCCACCGGAGTCAGCCACGCCCCCGCCGAGCACGCCGAGGCCGCCGACTGCGAGTCCGGGGTGAGCGCGCTGGCCCGGGTCCTCGCCCACCTCGCGGGGTCACCGTGCTGAGCTACTGGTGTGCCCGCGCGTGGTTGCCCGACGGGCTGACGGACGGCGTGCTCGTCACGGTCTCCGATGCGGGACTGATCGCCGACGTGCGGCAGGCGCGTCCGCGTCCCGAGTCGCGCAGGCTGCCCGGTGTCGTGGTGCCCGGCTTCGCCAACGCGCACTCCCACGCGTTCCACCGGGCGCTGCGGGGTCGCACGCACGGCGGTGACGCGTCCGGCGGCACGTTCTGGACCTGGCGCGAGACGATGTACGAGGTGGCGGGGCGGCTCGACCCCGACTCCTACCACCGCCTCGCGCGCGCCGTCTACGCCGAGATGGTGGTGGCCGGGGTGACGTGCGTGGGGGAGTTCCACTACCTGCACCACGGGCCAAACGGACGCCCCTACGCCGATCCGAACGCGATGGGCCACGCCCTGCGGCAGGCCGCCGCCGACGCGGGACTGCGCCTCACGCTGCTCGACACGTGCTACCTCACCGGTGGCATCGGCGAGCCGCTCGACGGGGTGCAGCGGCGGTTCGGGGACGGCAGCGTGGCGGGCTGGGGTGAGCGGGTGGAGAAGCTGGTCGCCGAAGGTGGCGAAGGGGCTGACGCCACGACGCGCATCGGTGCCGCCGTGCACTCGGTGCGCGCCGTGCCCGCGCGGGATCTTCCCGAGCTCGCGGCGGCCCTGCCGGGGCGGCCGTTGCACGTCCACGTGTCCGAGCAGCCCGCCGAGAACACCGCGTGCCAGGCGGCGTACGGGCGCAGCCCCGTGGCGCTGCTGCACGACACCGGGGTGCTCTCTCCGCGGACGACCGCCGTCCACGCGACCCACCTGAGCGCCGAGGACGTGGCCCTGCTGGGGAGCAGCGGCGCGGCGGTGTGTTGCTGCCCGAGCACGGAGGCCGACCTCGCCGACGGGCTCGGTCCGATGCGCGAGCTGGCCGACGCGGGATGCCGGATTTGTCTCGGCAGCGACCAGCACGCCGTCGTGGACCTGCTCGCCGAGGCCCGCGCGCTCGAACACGGTGAACGCCTGCGCTCCGGGCACCGGGGGCGGTTCACTCCCGACGAGCTCCTCCGAGCGGCCACTGTGGACGGGCATGCCGCGCTGGGGTGGCCCGAGGCCGGGAGGATCTCCGCAGGCGCGCCCTGCGACCTCGTGGCGGTGCGCGACGACACCGTGCGCACGGCGGGTGCGAGCCCCGACCAGCTGCCGCTGGTGGCCTCGGGCAGCGACGTCGCCACGGTGGTCGTCGGCGGCCGCGTGATCGCCGAGGACGGACGACACGCCACACTCGGCGACGTGGGCGCCCTGCTGGCACGGGAGATCGGAGAGTTGTGGGCATGACAGCCACACTGATCACGGGCATCGCCGAACTCACGACGAACGACGAGGAACTCGGCACTCTCCCCGACGCGGCGCTGGTGCTGCGGGGCGCGCGCGTCGAGTGGGTCGGGCCGGCGGCGCACGCCCCGGACGCGGACGACCGCATCGACGTCGAGGGACGCGCCGTGCTGCCCGGCTGGGTGGACAGCCACACGCACCTGGTGTTCGCGGGCGACCGGTCGGCGGAGTTCGCCGCGAGGCTCGCCGGGCGCCCGTACGACGCGGGCGGCATCGCCGTCACCGTGGAGGCCACGCGTTCCGCTCCCGACTACGTGCTGGTGGCGACGCTGCGGCGACTGGTGCGCGAGGCGGTGAACCAGGGCACGACCTACCTCGAGACCAAGACCGGGTACGGACTCACGGTCGCCGACGAAGCCCGGTCGGCTCGGCTGGCGAGCGGGCTCGTCGACGAGGTCACGTTCCTGGGCGCCCACGTGGTGCCGCCGGGGTGGAACGCCGACGACTACGTCGACCTCGTGTGCGGGGAGATGCTCGACGCCGTGGCGCCGTACGCGCGGTGGGCCGACGTGTTCTGCGAGCGCGGCGCGTTCGACGCGGAACTCTCCCGGGACGTGCTGACGGCGGCGGCGAAGGCGGGCCTCGGCCTGCGCGTCCACGGCAACCAGCTCGGCCCCGGCCCGGGCGTGCGCCTCGCGGTGGAACACGGTGCCGCGAGTGTGGACCACTGCACGTACCTCACCGAGTCCGATGTGGACGCGCTGGCGGCGTCCGACACGGTGGCGACGCTGCTGCCCGCGTGCGACCTGTCCACCCGCCAGCCACTGCCGGACGCGCGTGCCCTGCTCGACGCCGGGGCGACCGTCGCGCTGGCGTCGAACTGCAATCCCGGCTCCTCGTACACGACGTCCATGGCGTTCTGCGTGGCCACGGCCGTCCTGCAGATGGGAATGACGGTGGAGGAAGCCGTGCGCGCCGCGACGTGGGGAGGCGCACGAGCCCTGCGCCGCGAGTCGGGTGAGGGCGCCGTGGGCGTGCTCAGGCCGGGCGCGCGGGCGGACGTGCACGTGCTCGACGCGCCGTCGGCGGCGCATCTCGCCTACCGCCCCGGAGTCCCCCTGACCCACGCGGTGTGGCGAGCGGGCCGCAGGGCCCGCTGAACATCGTGTCCGCGCCTCCCGCACGCGTGTCCGCACTTCCCGCACGCGTGTCCGCGCCTCACGTACGCCCGTCCGCGGAGGTCTCCAGGACCACCCCCACGCCGTCGAGCACGCGATCGAGTCCGAAGCCGAACCACCGGTCGAGCTCGACGGCGGTCGGCTCGGACGCGGGGCTGGTCTCGAACAGCTCGGTGAGCCACGGGTAGCGCCCGGAGTCGATCACAGCGGACAGTCGCCGATGCTGCACAGCCCACCAACGCCGTCCGTTGACGTCCCCCGCCGCATCATCGTCCACAGTGAGCAGAGCCATGCCCTGCACGTAGCCGCTGACCAGGAGATACAGCGACAACTGCGTCCGCCGATCGAGTCCCGCGCCGTCGAGCGCGGTGAAGTAGTGGTCCACCGTCCACACCATCGACGGCGAGAGCGTGGGACGGCTGGTGGCGAGGACGCGCAGCAGCCACGGATGCCGTCGGTAGAGGGCCCACTCCTGACGGGCCGCGTCCTCGATCCGCTCACGCCACCCGGTGGCAGGCGGCCGCTGGTGGGCGATCTCGGCGAAGACCGCGTCGACCATCGCCGTCACGAGCTCCGACCTGCTGCCGATGTGGTGGTACAGCGACATGGCGGCCACGTCCAGGTGTGCCGCGAGTCGGCGCAGCGAGACCGCCGACAGCCCCTCCGCGTCGGCGAGTTCGATCGCGTTCGCCACGATGTCGGCGCGCGTGAGCGGTGTGGCGGGGCCGGTGCGCGAGGGAGATCGACCGCGGCGCGGCGGTGGTGCCCCGCCGTCCCGCCGCGCCCGGTACGCCCGGGCCTGGCAGGCGCGCCCGCAGTAGCGTCGCGGCCTGCCGCGGTCACGCTGCACCAGGGGCGATCCGCACTGTGCGCACCTCAACGCGAGCTCCTTTTCGTCACGCCCGATTGCGTGATGAAACAACGCTGCCGCAGGACGTTGTTCCGGGACCCTACGGCGTACGACCAACGTACTGGAGGTGCTCATGAACGACCCGGTGATTCGCGTCGCGCGGCCGGGCGAGGCGGAGCGGGTCGCCGACGCCTACCGCGCGGCCTGCGCCGACGAGGCCGTCACGAGGTGGGTGCTCGCGGCCGACCCCGAGGCCGGCATCGACGTGGTGGCGGACTCGTTGTCCCGGACCGTGCGCGACGGTGCCGTCGTCATCGCGGAGGCGCCCGACGGCCGGATCGACGGAGTGTCGACGTGGCTGGACGTGGAGTCGGCGCAGCCGGTGCGGGAGGACGCAGCCGCACTCGCGGCGAACGCGGCAGCCTCCTCGAACGCGGTGACGCGACGCATGGCGAGCGTGCTGACGCTGACGGCGGCCCGGCACCCGGACCCGCCGCATCGATACCTCGCCTCGATGGGCGTGCGGACGACGATGCGGGGGCGGGGCATCGGGGGAGCGCTCCTGCGTTTCGGGCTCGCCCACGCCGACGCCGGGCGCCGTCCCGTCTACCTGGAGGCGAGCACCGAGCGCAACGCCGCGCTCTATGTCCGGCACGGTTTCCGCCCGTGCGGCGACCCGATCGCCCTTCCCGACGGTGGTCCGCTGCTGCGACCGCTGTGGCGGGAGCCGCGGGCCCCCCGTCGTCGTGCCGGCCGCGGCGAACCCGGCGGCGTGCACCCGTGACGGTGTCGAAGGCGACGCCGGCTCAGGCCTTCGGCAGCGGAGGGATGTCGTGGTCGGGGAAGCCCGCGCGGACGCGCCACTCGCGATCGCACGACCAGCAGGTCGGGTCGTGCCACCAGCCGGACAGCTCGATGAAGTCCCGTTCCTCGGGGGTGACCTCGGCCCCGCACAGCGCGGCGAACGCGATGCCCGGATGGGGCGTGGCGGTCTTCTCGACGTGGTAGGCGTGCCGCCGTCCCTCTGCCTGCTGCCAACGAAATGGTCCCATTCGACTCCCCCTGTCGCCGATCACTGCTGATCAGGCTGTCTGTCTACTGCCTGTAGTTGCAATCTCCCGATCGTGTGACTTGCTGTGCTGGGGCAGGCCCTCGCTACGATCCGCGCGTGGCATGGGACACCAATGGGCTGACCACGCGTGCGCGTGCCTTGACCGCGGCGATCCGCAGACTCGTCGACGAATCGGGAATGAGCGGGAGGGAGATCTCCCTGCGGCTGGGGTTCAGCCACGGCACCGTGTCGCACTGGGCGACGGGGCGACGCCTGCCGAGCCCTGAGGACATGGCGTCGTTGCTGACCGTGCTGGGCATCACCGGGGCGGAGAAGCAACGGCTCGTCGACATGGCGCGACACGCCGCGGAACCGAACTGGCTCGTGGTGGGCATGCCGGGCATCCCGCAACAACTCGCGGGTGCCATCGAGTCGGAACGGCAGGCGTCGGCCGTGGTGGAGTGGTCCCGCGACGTGGTGCCCGGGCTGTTGCAGACGGCGGACTACGCACGTGCGCTCGCGGTCGCGAACCGGTTGCCGCAGCACGAGGTCGACGCGCGGGTGTCGCTCCGGGTGGGCCGCTCGGAGGTCCTCACCCGGCCGAACCCGCTGTCCATGCTCGCGCTCGTGGCGGAGGACGCGGTGCGCGAGGTCGTGGGTTCGCCCGTGGCGATGGCGGACCAACTGCGGCACCTCGTGGCGATGGGCCGACGCGACAACATCACGATCCAGATCGTGCCGCCCCGGGTCGGCTGGCATCCGGGGTGGGCGGGGCCGTTCGTGTTGTACGAGTTCCCCGACGCGCCACCGATGGTCCATTTCGAACACTACAGCTCCGGCGCCTTCGTCATAGACGAGGACGACGTCGAAGCGTACCGGCAGGCGGTGGACGTCATCCGTGGTCTCGCGAGAAGCCCCGCTGACTCGGCCGACCTCGTGATGACGATCGCTCAGGAACTGGAGGCAGCGTGATGCGCGGAACGATGTGGAAGAAAAGCAGCTTCAGCAACCCGAACGGCAACTGCGTCGAGTTCGCCCCCGCGGACGACGACAGCGGTGACGTGCTGATCCGGCACTCGCAGCGTCCGGACGACGCCACCATCCGCTACACGGCGGCGGAGTGGCGGGCGTTCGTCGCGGGCGTGAAGGCGGGCGAGTTCGACATGTAGGTCGCGAGGCGCGACGCAACCGTGTTCGCCGCACCTTCCACTACGGATGTTCGGGCGTTGGCGTGGCGGCGGAGGTGGCCGGGCATCCGGATACGCTGTGTCCCGCCGGTCTTGCGGCCACGAAGGTCGACGACCAGCGCTGCGAGCAGCATCACCACGACGACGGCTGCCGGCCCGTACCAGAACCCATGGCGAGCCTCCTGTCCCCAGCGTCCAGACTACGACGCCGACCGCCACGCGTCACTGCGTCAGGTGGGTGAGCCTGCGGTCTTCGTCACGCCGCTGGGACCACAATGTCCACTGTGGTCGGACAGTGCGATGTGCTCGTTCACCACCCGGTGGAGGGCTGCGTCCCCGTGTCCCCGGGTCCCGCTGAGCGCTCTCACGACCGACGGCCGGTGCCCGCAGTGTCGGGGCACCGGCCGTCGGCCTGTCAGCGTGTCGGCGAGGGCGTCAGTCGTGCTTGCGCTCCTGCTCCAGCCGTTCGGCCTCCTCGGCCGGGACGGTCACGGGACGCAGCCTCGCCCACAGGACGAACGCGCCCGCGAAGACGAGCATGGCGACGCCCGCCCAGAGGTTGATGTTGATGTCGGCCGCCTTGGCGATGTCCTCGTCGCTGGTGAAGCCGACCCCCATCACCGTCAACACGACGCCGTAGACGCCGATCAGCAAGGCGATGATCAGACGGATGTCGAAAGCCTTGGCACCGTGGCTCTCGGAGGAGTTCGTCATGGTTACCGCCTCCTAGAAGATGATGTTGAACAGGATGGTGACGGCCAGCACGATGCCCGCCAGCAGGCCCGGACGGCGGTACCAGCCCGCGTCCTCGCCGGTGGTGGAGTGCTTCAAATCCTCCTTGGGAGTCAGAGAGTAGACGAGCCCCACCAGCTGCGCTTCCGGCTTCGGTTGCGTGGCGTAGGTGACGGCGACACTCACCACGATGTCGACCACGAACGCCGCACCCGCGCCGACGAACGACGCGCCCTGCCCGGGCAGGTCCCACACGCCGGTCTCGGCCAGGAGGAACACGCCGACGGCCGCCGCGGTACCGCTGACCAGACCGGTCCAACCGGCGGTGGGCGTCATGCGCTTCCAGAACATACCGAGGATGAACGTGGCGAACAGCGGCGCGTTGAAGAACGAGAACAGCTGCTGCAGGTAGTCCATCAGGTTGGCGTAGGAGGCGGCGATGAACGCCGTGCCGATCGCCAGCACCGTCGCGATCACGGTGACGAGGCGGCCCGCGCGCAGGTAGTAGCCGTCGGTGCGGTCCTTGACGACGTAGGCCTGCCAGATGTCGTAGGTGAAGACCGTGTTGAACGAACTGAGGTTCGCCGCCATACCGGCCATGAACGACGCCAGCAGACCGGCGATCGCGATACCGAGCATGCCGTTGGGCAGCAGGTCGCGCATCAACAGCAGCAGTGCGTCGTTGAACGTCGCACCGCTGGGCGCGGACTCACCGGCGAGCAGCGCGGCCTTGTTCTCGCCCGCCAGCTCGGTCACCGTCACGCCCGCGATCATGCCCGGGATGATGACGATGAACGGGATGAGCATCTTCGGGATCGCGCCGATGATCGGGGTCCGGCGCGCCGCCGACATGCTCTTCGACGCCATGGCGCGCTGCACCTCGACGAAGTTCGTCGTCCAGTAGCCGAAGGAGAGCACGAAGCCCAGACCGAACACGATGCCGAGCACCGACAGGAAATTGCTGCCGAAGCCGGTGAGCTGGTTACCGGGCCAGGAGTCGAGCTGTTCCGGACCACCCGGGCTCGCCGACACCTTGTCGACGAGTCCCTGCCAGCCGCCCACCTTGGCGAGGCCCACGATCGTCAACGGCAGCAGAGCCGCCACGATGACGAAGAACTGGAGCACCTCGTTGTAGATGGCGGCGGACAGGCCGCCGAGCGCGGTGTAGGCGAGGACGATGACCGCCGCGAGGATGACCGACACCCAGATCGGCCAGCCGAGCAGCAGGTTGACCACCAGGGCGAGCAGGTAGAGGTTCGCACCGGCGATGAGGATCTGCGCCGCCGCGAAGCTGATGCCGTTGACCAGGTGGGCGGGTTTGCCGAAGCGGCGCAGCATGAACTCGGGGACGCTGCGGACCTTCGAGCCGTAGTAGAACGGCATCATCACGATGCCGAGGAAGAGCATGGCGGGTACCGCGCCGATCCAGAAGTAGTGCGCGGTCGGCATCCCGTACTGGGCGCCGTTCGCCGACATGCCCATGACCTCGATCGCGCCGAGGTTGGCGGCGACGAAGGCCAGGCCGGTCACCCAGGCCGGCAGTGATCGGCCGGACAGGAAGAAGTCGAGACTCGTCGACACCTGCCTGCGGGCCAGATAGCCGATGCCGAGGACGAGTGAGAAGTAGAAAGCGAGCAACACGTAGTCGATCGCTGTTGCATCAAGCCGCAGGTCCGCTTCAGCGAGGACGTGCACGGCCCACCTCCGGGTCACGAGAAGTCACGCTTGGAACTGTTGAGTGCCACCGCGGGGAACATCGTCGACTCCCGCGCCGGCGCGGATTCGCTGCCGGGAATCCGGCCACTGTGGAGGCTTCGGTCGGATCGTCGGGCTACACCTCCCGGAGTCTGCGCGCGACGTCTTCGGGTAGCACATCGGTGATGAAGGCGTCCATCCCCGACTCGGAGCCCGCCAAGTATTTCAGCTTGTCGGCCGAACGGCGCACCGAGAACAGCTGCAGGTGCAGCCGACTCAGGTCCTCGTCGTCGCCGGTGGGCGCCTGGTGCCACGCCGAGATGTAGGGCAGGGGAGAGTCGTAGAGGCGGTCGAACCGGCGCAGCACGTCGAGGTACAGCGCCGCGAAGTCGTCGCGTTCGGACTCGTCGAGATCGGGGATCCTGCGAACCTTGCGCAGCGGGTAGAGGTGCACTTCGACGGGCCAGCGCGCCGCGGCGGGCACGAACGCCACCCAGTGCTCCGTCTCGGCGATGACGCGCAGCCCCGCGTCGCGCTCGGCCGCGAGGATGTCCTCGTGCAGGTCGCGGCCCGTGCGGGCGCGGTGTTCCCGGGCGACGTCGAGCATGCGTCGGGTCCGGGGCGTCACGAACGGATAGGCGTAGATCTGGCCGTGAGGATGCGGGAGGGTGACGCCGATCTCGCGGCCCCGGCTCTCGAAGCAGAAGACCTGCTCGACGCCGTCGAGCTCGGACAGTTCGGTGGTGCGGTCGGCCCAGGCGTCCACGACCAGCCGGGCCTGGGCCGGGGAGAGGTCGGCGAACCGGGCGTTGTGGTCGCTGGTGAAGCAGACGACCTCGCAGCGGCCGACCCCGGGACGCACGTCGACGAGGGGGTGCCGGACGTCGACGTCGTCGAGGTGGGCGCCCGTGGACAGGCTGGGGAAGCGGTTCTCGAAGATGGCGACGGTGTAGTCGGAGGCGGGGATCTCCGTGTGCCTGCCGTCGCTGGACGGGCACAGGGGACAGTCGTTGCGCGCGGGCATGAACGTGCGGTTCTGTCGGTGGGACGCCATCATGACCCACTCACCCAGAAGGGGGTCCCACCGCAGCTGGGAGGCCGTGCTGACCGGGGGGAGTTCGCGTGGGTCCGGTGGCGCGGGCACGGTCTCGCCGTCGGTGGCGAAATACAGCAGTTCGCGACCGTCGGCCAGCGTTGTCCGCGTCTTCTTCACCGGCTCTGCACCCTCTCGACGAACTCCACTCGATATGCCGATAAGGGGAATTCAACCACGAAGCAACAGAAACCAACAAGCGAGGGTTGTCACCAGGGGGTATGGGTCCGGCTAGGCCGACCGTGGTGCCCGTCACCCGTCCGTCGGTTTCGTCGTCCACGGAGCGTGTCGGGTCGCCGGTGTGGCCACGAGGGGCCGCACTGTTGGAACCTGGTCGGTCTTGTTGACACTTCGATGCCTTGTGTGTGAAATGCTTCACTGCCGGAGATCATCCGTGGGAAGCGGACCGGCGTGCCCTGCGTCGGCGGCGAGGCCGACGCGGTCCCCTGCGAGGAGGGTGTTCGATGCTGCCACCCGCACCACCGACCCGATCCCGTGGCCGCCGGTTCCGTTGGCGAACCGTGCTCGCCACGATGTCCGCGCTGCTGCTCACCGGTTCGCTCACCCCGGTGGCCACGGCGGAACCCGATGTGGACTGGTCCCCGGGCGAGCCCAGGCTCGTGACTCCGTGGACGCACGACGTGTCGCCCGAGAACGCGTTGCCGGAGTATCCCCGGCCGCAACTGACCCGCTCCGAGTGGCGCAACCTGAACGGCGTCTGGGAGTTCGCCGGGGCCACGGAGGGGGAGCGACCGCCCTTCGGGGAGACCCTGCCGGAACGCATCCTCGTGCCGTACCCCACCGAGTCGGCGTTGTCCGGCATCCAGCGCCACGAGGACCACATGTGGTATCGCCGGACGTTCGAGGTGCCGGCGAAGTGGCGGATCGGCGAGCACAACCGGCTCACCCTGCACTTCGGCGCCGTCGACTACGAGGCCACGGTCTACGTCAACGGGCAGGAGGTCGCCTCGCACACCGGCGGGTACGGCTCCTTCTCCGCCGACGTGACCGACGCGTTGACGCCACGCGGCGAGCAGGAGATCGTCGTGGGCGTCACCGACCGCACCGACGCCACGTGGCAGCCGGTCGGCAAACAACGCGCCGTGCCCGACCGCGGCATCTTCTACGAGGGCGCGTCGGGCATCTGGCAGACGGTCTGGATGGAGCCGGTGTCCTCGGCCCACGTCACGACGCTCGACATGGTGCCGGACATCGACGAGTCCGTCCTGAACCTGACGGTCAACACGGCGGGTGCCTCGGAGGACGTCGCGGTGGAGGCCGTGGTGCGGGACGGCCGCCGCGTCGTCAGCCGCACCCGGGGTGCCGCGGACGCGCCGCTGTCGGTGCCCGTGCCGGACGCGAAGCTGTGGTCACCGGACTCGCCGTTCCTCTACGACCTCGAGGTGGTGCTGCGCGACCGGGGCGGAAAGGGTCGTCCGGTCGACCGCGTGTCGTCGTACTTCGGGATGCGTGAGATCGACATGGCCGAGGGAGAGGACGGCAGGCTGCGCATCACCCTCAACGGCGAGGTGCTGTTCCTGATGTCCACTCTGGACCAGGGTTACTGGCCCGACGGCATCTACACGGCACCCACCGACGAGGCGCTGCGGTTCGACCTCGAAGCCCACAAGCGACTGGGCTTCAACACGGTGCGCAAGCACATCAAGACCGAACCCGACCGCTGGTACTACCACGCCGACCGGCTGGGACTGCTGGTCTGGCAGGACATGCCCTCGATGCGCACCGGCGGCAGGCCGCCCGCCGACGCCGCGGCGCAGTTCGAGGCCGAACTGCACGAACTGGTGGAGCAGAAGAAGAACTGGACCTCCATCATCGGGTGGGTTCCGTTCAACGAGGGCTGGGGCGAGTGGTCCCGTGAGGACACCGGCCGCATCGCCGACGAGGTCGCCGAGCAGGACCCGACGCGGCTCGTGAACGCGCACAGCGGTGTCAACTGCTGCGACTCGCTCGGCGACTCGGGCAAGGGCCACGTCATCGACTGGCACGCCTACGTCGGGCCGGCCACGCCGACGCCCGACGCGCACCGGGTCTCGATCGACGGCGAGCACGGCGGTTTCGGCCTGGAGGTCGAGGGCCACATGTGGTTCGGCGAGGGCCACGCGTACGAGATGGTGCCCGACTCCGAGAGCCTCACCGCCGCCTACGTCGACAACCAGCGGGCCGTGCTGGAGGCCGCGCGGTCGTGTGCCATCAGCGGGGCCATCTACACGCAGGTGACTGACGTCGAACACGAGGTCAACGGCTTCTTCACCTACGACCGGCAGGTGGAGAAGATGGACTTCGACGCGGTGCGGGAGATCAACGAGGAGATCATCGAGGGCGCGGACGGCACCGGTGGCGGCGGTGTCGAGCCCGGCCCGGGCACCCCGGGACTCGACGGCGTGCACGCCTACCCGTTCGACGAGGGCGCGGGTGAAACCGCCGCGGACGCGGTGGGCGGCGCCGACGCCACGCTCACCGGTGCCGAGTGGACGGACGGCGTGCGCGGCGGAGCCGTGTCGTTCGGCGGCGCGGGCGAGGCGGACACCGGTGCCGCGCTGGTGAACCCGCAGGGCAGCTACTCCGTGTCGGCGTGGGTCCGCCTCGACGAGGCGGGCGACGGCTTCCAGACCGTCGTGAGCCAGGACACGGGCGCCCACAGCGCGTTCTTCCTCCAGTACTCCGGTCAGGACCAGCGGTGGGCGATGAGCTACGCCGGTCTGCGCGCCCTCTCGGCGGAGAAGCCCGAACCCGGGCGCTGGTACCACCTGACCGGCGTGCGGGACGTGCGGGCCGGAACCCTGTCGCTGTACGTGGACGGGGAGCACGCGGACACCAAGAGCGCGTGCCTGGCCGACGGCGGCGAGGGCAACACGGTGATCGGCCGCGCCCAGTACGGCGGCCAGGAGGTCGACCACCTGCGCGGCGACGTCGACGAGGTCAGGATCTTCGACCGCGCGTTGTCGCGCGAGGAGATCGCTCAGCTGGCCTCGGCGGGGAACTGATCCCCTCGGTGCGGGGCGAGGGCGCTCCTCACCCCGCACCGAGGTCCTCTGTGTGCAGTCTTCGGAGAGCTGGGCGCCACTACTCGGCAGCCCACTCGTAGCTCAGTTCGTACCGGTCCGCCGGGAGCACCATGTCGTTCATCTCCAGCGGAACGTCGTCCTCGCGATAAGCCACCCGCGTCACGGTGATGATCGGCGTGCCCTGACTGAGCTGCAACGCGGACGCTTCCTCCGGTGTCGGCATCCGGGACCCCACGTGCTCGGCGTACCGGCCGATGGTGTGACCTGCCTCCTCCAGTCGCGCGTAGGCGCCACCGGGGCCGGTCTCCACTTCCTCGACCTTCGTGCCGCGTGTGAACGTCCGGGGGAGCCGGGAGACGGAGAGCTGCACGACCTGGCCGTCGGCTCGCATCACGCGATCACGAACCGTCACCTCTTCTCCCGGCTGAACCTCCAGGTAGGTCGCGGTCCGCTCGTCGGCGGCCTCGAAGCGCACGTGCACTGACGACGAGGGTGTGAAGCCTCCGGTTGCGGCGTCGGCGAGGAACGCACTCTTGTCGGCCGCGCGGGCGGCGCGCGACAACCGGGAACGAGAGAGCCTCTGGATCTTGGCCGATGGGCGTACGAAGACGCCACGGCCGTGCTCGGCGATGACCACACCTTCGGTGCGCAACAACCCGATGGCCTCGCGAACCGTGAGTCGTGAAACGCCGTAGCGCTCGATCATCAGGCGCTCACTGGGCAGCTTGTCACCCGCGGCGTATTCGCCCGCCGTGATGCGCCTCCGCAGGTCGGCCGCGACTTGCCGGTGCAGGGGCACACCGCTGGTCTTGTCCACCATTCGATCGATTCTCCACAGGTCCGGTCGTCCTGACCAGGGTACGTCTTGACCTCCCTCTGCTCGTCTGCCACGGTGACAAACTGGTCCAGACGTCATGACCAGTTGGGGGATGTTATGCAGCCGTATCTGTGGCAACAAGCCGAGAAGTATCGGCACGTCTACGACACCGCGAAGTGGTATCCGATCCGGGCCGGGGTCGAGTTCGACACCCTGTGTGGGATCACGGTCGCGCCCACGACGAAAGACTTGATCCCCGGCCTGTGGCTCGATCCCACCTGCCATGAGTGCGAGAGGGGACTCGCCGAGCTCGCGGGTTGGCCGCCCGAACGATTGGAGCAATTGCGCAGTATTCAAGCCGGGCGACGGCCGGGCGACGCAGCGGACACGTAGGAATCAGGGCGGCGAATGACGATCGATCCGCCGCGTGTTCGTCCGTGCCTGTCGCCGCGGGCCGCCGTTGATCACAACGCCGTCACCGGACGCGGTGCGCTCCCGGGGAGGGGACGGCCGTGAACGCCGTGGGCTCGGCATAGCCCGCGGTGGCGAACGCCTCGCGCACCGCATCGAACACCGCCGCGGCGCGGTCGGCCGCGACCAGCGCGATGACACATCCACCGAAGCCGCCGCCGGTCATCCGCGCACCCAGCGCCCCGGCGGAGAGCGCGGCCTCCACCGCCGTGTCGAGTTCGCCGACGGTGACCTCGTAGTCGTCGCGCAGCGACGCGTGCGAGGCCGTGAGCAGGGGGCCGATGCCGTCGAGGTCGCCGTCGCGCAGCCTGTGCACCACGTCCTCGACCCGGGCGTTCTCGGTGACCACGTGCCGCACCCGCCGCTGCTGTTCGTCGTCCAGCCGCGGGAGAACGGCGGGCAGGTCGTCGACCGCGACGTCACGTAACGCGCGCACGCCCACCGTCTCGGCGGCCGCCTCGCAGGCAGCGCGGCGCCGCGCGTACTCGCCGTCGACGAGCCGGTGCGGGGCCCGGGTGTCGATCACGAGCAGCGTCCGGTCGTGGCTGGCGGTGTCGAACGGCACCCGCTCGGCGCGCAGCGAGCGCGTGTCCAGGAACAGCAGGTGGCCCTCCTCGCACGCGACGGACGCCATCTGGTCCATCACGCCGCAGGGCATGCCGACGAAGTCGTTCTCGGCCCGCTGAGCCAGCCGGGCGAGGTCCGCGGGCGCGATGTCGAGGTCGAAGAGCTCGTTCAGCGCGCAGGCCACGGAACACTCCAGCGCCGCCGACGACGACAGGCCCGCCCCCGCCGGCACGTCGCCGTCCACGGCGAGGTCCACCCCGCCCACGGCGTGCCCCGCGCTGCGCAGACTCCACACCACGCCGGCGACGTAGGCGGCCCACCCCGTGACGTCGCCCGGCCGGACGTCGACGGGGAAGCCGACCGGTTCGCCCGGTTCCTGCAACGACACGACGCGGACCCGGTCGTCCGCGGTGCGGGCCGCCGCGGCGCGCACGCCCTGCGGCAGGGCCATGGGCAGGACGAACCCGTCGTTGTAGTCGGTGTGTTCACCGATGACGTTGACCCGCCCCGGCGCCGCCCACACCCCGTCGGGTCGCCTGCCGAAGGCGTCCTCGAACGCCGTGGACACGGTCGCCGCCGACGGCGCCTCGGTGGTGCGGGAAAGCCGCTCGTCGATCATGCTCCGGTCTCGCTTTCGGAACTCGCGTCGTCTTCTGCCGCGGCGTCCACCACGACGAGGTCGCCGACCCGCTCGCGCAGCGCCTGCTGGTGCTCGTCCGCGAGTCCCGAGTCGGTGATCAACACGTCGGCGGCGTCGACGTCGGCGATGGTGCTGATGCCCAGCACGCCGTACTTGGTGTGGTCGGCCAGCACCACGAAACGGCGGGAGGCCTCCACGAACGCGCGGTCGGTCTCGGCCTCCATCAGGTTGGGGGTGGTGTACCCGTTGTGGACGTCCATGCCGTGCACGCCCATGAACATGATGTCCAGGTTGACCGAGCGGATCGCGGCCACGGCGAACGGGCCGACCAGCGCCTCCGACGGCGTGCGGATGCCTCCCGTGAGCACCACGGTCTGGTCGGTGCGCGGGCGGCGCGAGAAGACGTCGGCGACCTGCACCGAGTTGGTGACCACCGTGAGGTCGGGCAGATCGCGGAGCAGCCGGGCGAAAGTCCACGTCGTGGTGCCCGCGGAGACCCCCACCGCCATGCCCGGTTCGACCAGGCGCACGGCCGCTTCGGCGATGGCGAGCTTCTCGGCGTTCTCGCGGCTCGACTTGGCCGCGAACCCGGGCTCCTCCGTGCTGCGACCGCCGGGCAGCACCGCCCCGCCGTGGACCTTCTGCAGCTGGCCCTGTTGCGCCAGCACTTCGAGGTCGCGGCGCACGGTCATGTCGGACACGCCGAGCCGCTCGACCAGCGCGCTGACCCTCACGGCACCGGACCGACGGATCTCCTCCAGAATCCGCGCCCGACGTTGGCTCGCCAGCATGGGACCGTCCTTCCTGCCCTGCTCCGCCGCTGTCGGCCCTCGCAGCGCCGACACAGTGCGTTCCGTTGGAACAGGATCGCACATTTTCCCAAGCCTATCGAGCGAAGTGATCGGCAAGAGTGGGGACCCGGTCACGCTCGGATCGCAGGTCAACGAGCTGATCCGTCAGAAAGGTCGTGTTGAAGCACTCGGATTCGAACAGAAAGCCACAGTCGGGCAGGGGCCCGCACCGGTCCTCACCGGCGCGGGCCCCTTGCGCGGTCGACTACTTGCCGGTGGCGAGGAACGCCTCCGCGGAGTCGTCCATCGCCTCCCACCACGGCGTGTGGTGCTCGGGCGCCTCGGTGCCGGTGCACGGGGAGGTGAAGCCCGAGAAGTCGCGGTAGCCGGTGATGGTCTGCTTCTTGTGGTTCAACCAGGTGCGGAAGTGCTCCCGGGTGAGGTCGAGGTCGAACTTCGGGTAGTCGACGTCGGCGAGCAGGTCCTGGATGTGCTCGGCCTGGAAGTCGACGGCCTCGACCGAGGAGGACACCTTCTCCTCCCGGGCCCGCCAGCCCGCGATGTCCCGGCGCATCTCTTCGGCGGAGGGCAGGGTGACCCGCCCGAGCACGTAGTCCCGGGCATACCAGGCCTCGGCGTCGAACAGCGTGAAGGTGTAGTACTGGTCCTGCATGCCCAGGTACATCAGCTTCGGGTTCTGAACCCAGAACACGCCCTTGTAAAGGTTGTCCGGGTACAGGATGTTCTTGGTGCGCAGGCGCAGGCCGTCCTCGAGGAACGGGAAGTGGTGCCGGTAGCCCGTGCACAGCAGGATCGCGTCGATCTGCCGGGAACTGCCGTCGGCGAAGTGCACGGTGTTGCCCTCGACGCCCGTGAGGAGCGGAACCTCCGAGATCCCCTCGGGCCAGTCGAAGCCCATCGGCGCGGTGCGGTAGCTGATGGTGACCGACTCGGCGCCGTACTTTTTGGCCTGCAATGCGAGGTCCTCGGCCGAGTAGCTGCTGCCCACGACCAGCAGGTTCTGCCCGGCGAACTCCCGCGAGTCGCGGAAGTCGTGCGAGTGCAGGATCCGGCCGGGGAACTGCTCGAAGCCGGGGAAGTCCGGCACGTGCGGGCTGGAGAAGTGCCCGCTGGCCACGATGACGTAATCGAATTCCTCGGTCCGGGTCTCACCGGTCTTCAACGCCTCCACCGTGACGGAGAACGTGTCCTTCTCGGGGTCGTGGGAAACCCAGCGCACCGCCGTGTCGAATTGGATGTACCGGCGGATGTCGCTTTGTTGTGCCCTGCCGATGATGTAGTCGTACAGGATTTCGCGCGGCGGATACGAGGGGATGGGCTTACCGAAATGCTCGTCGAACGTGTAGTCCGCGAATTCGAGGCATTCCTTGGGTCCGTTCGACCAGAGGTGCCGGTACATGCTGCCGTGTACCGGGTCTCCGGCGGCGTCCACGCCGGTTCGCCACGTGTAGTTCCACAGGCCGCCCCAGTCGCTCTGCTTCTCGAAGCACACCAGTTCGGGGATGTCGGCTCCGTTCTTGCCCGCGTCCGCGAAAGCGCGCAATTGAGCCAGCCCGCTCGGTCCTGCTCCGATCACCGCGACGCGCGATGCCATGCAATTCCTCCGTGTCGTCGATCCGGCCGGTTCTCCCGAGCCTTCGGTCCCTGTCCGGTCGTTGAAACTCGAAAGAACCGGATCAGTGCTCGCAGAGAGTAGGCAGAGCTGCGTGCGAAGTGTCCAGGTTCAAGTGGTGAAAATCGCTTTTTGGTAGCTGATTCTTAACGGGAGCTGAGAATCTTCGAGGATGTTCACCGAAGTTTCTCCGGAGGTGTTATCTTATTCGGTTCGGCTGCCGGAATTATCCATTCTGGAGTGAATAACCCTCGGCTGCGTGCCTGGTCGCGTCCGTGTTCGGCGGCGTCAACCACCGGAGCGGCTGTGGTCGAGGAGCTTCTGCGCGACGCCGATGGTCTCCTGCAGGCTCTGCTTGATGTACCGGAGTCGCCGTTCGAGGTCCGCCGCCGATGATTCGGGATCGAGCCGCTCCAGCTGGTTGGTGGCGGAGCGGAGGTCGTCGAGGATCAACTCGGTCACCTGGTGCTCGTGGACGGTGCCCGACGCGTTGTCGACGAGCTCACGCAGGACGGAGGCCGTCGCGCGCACCCCGGGGTCGTGCACCGGGAGGTCGACGAGCGCCTGGCGGCACCGGGCGGTGAACTCCTCGGCCTGCGCGACGGACATCCTACGGCGAGTGACCGGTGCTGGGCGCTCGGTGGCGGTTCGCGCGAGCAGCGCGGACGTCAACGCGATGGACACATGGACTGCCCCGGCGATCAGCACCCCGGTGATCAGGCCCAACACCCAGCCTCGGTTGGACCCGATGATGCCGCCGCCCACGAGTCCGAAGGTGAGCGAGAGCGCGATCGCGGCGCGATCAGAAATGCTTGAAGACACTGGGGAGCACCTGTTCGATGTCGTCGTTGTCCTTCCCGGCTCTGTATGCGACTCCCTTCGTCTTCGTCGCGATGTCTTCGAGGGCGGCCTCGTCGGCGTCGTCTCCATAGGCGATGGTGAAGATTCGGACCGACCCGGTCTTGTCCGCGGCGATCGAGTCGAAGAAGTCCTTCTTGGCGCCCGGGACCTCTCCGTCGCTTTGGCCGTCGGTCAGCAGCACGATGGACCTGGCTACGTTCTTCGCCGTTTTCCCTCGCAGGGTGTCGTAGGCCGCGAGAGTGCCACTGTAAAGCGGTGTGGCCTTGATGGTCGTGTGATCGTTCAGCGAGGTCACTGACTCGATCAGATCGTCGCGTGCTTGACCGGCCATCGACGGGAACTCGCGAATCCGGTGGGGGTTGTCCAGGTCCGCGTCCAGCGTCCAGAGGCCGACCTTGACGTCGTCGTCGAGTCTTGTCAGCACGTCCTCCACCGCTGATTTGACTCGGTTCAGCTTCGACGATGGGCTGCCGACCGGACGGGCCATCGAGTCCGAGATGTCGATCAACAACAGCACCTGGACGTCGACGCGGACCTTTTTCCAGTTTTCGAGCACCTTCTCGATGACGTCTCCCGTCGGGCGCTTGAGGGAGGTGACATCGAGTTGCTTCGGACTCTTGACGGTGTCGGCCAGGTCTGGGGTGGCATCGCCGTCGCTGTTGCGGAAACCTGCCTCTTGGAACCGTCTCTGCTGATCGTCTTCGAGCAGGAACGTGCGGAACTCCTCGGCGAGCTCCCGCTTGTCGTCGCCCAAGCCCTCGACGATGAGGAAGGGGTGGTCGAGCACGACGGTGCTGTCGGAGGGATGGATGGCCACGAGTGGGTTGTTCGGCTCCCGTCCGTTGCCTGGTCCCTCGCGGAGGGCGCCCTTGTTGTACTGGTAGGCCAATTGCTCTTGCATGACCATGGCTTCGATGTAGGGCGACTTGTTCTCCTGGTCACCCTCGTAGAGATTCTCGAGGAAGACCACGGAGTCCTCGGCGTAGAGATCCACCAGCGACTCCAGGTCCTCGACGAACGAGAACACGTCATCCTTCTCGACGTCCTCGAGGGTGAGTTCGTCAGGGGTCTTCGCGGCGGCGTGGTGCGCTGCGATCGTCGCCGCGAGTCCCGAGGAGGACAGCGTGGGCTTGTCCTTGCCCATGCCGAAGTTGTCCAACGCCGCCGGAAGGGCCGCCTTGTCCGCGTTCGCGAGATCGCGGAGGTCCTTCCAGCCGAGGTCGTTGTAGCGTTGCTGGAGGACCTTCGCCTGCGCCTCGGGCACTGCGATGACCAGAGGACTCTCGGCGATCGAGGTGTCCTCGCCCTCGAACAGGTTCCTGTCGATTCTGTGTTCGACGCGGACCGCCCACATCGAGGTGCTCGGCATCCACACGTCGGGGTGGGTCGCCTTGGCCTTCGTCCAGCCGCTCTTCATGAACAGGTCGGCGGCCTCGCCCGAGTTCAGTGGCTGGACTTCCACCTTGCCGCATCGGAAGTTCACCACGGGCTCGGTGTCCGTGAACTCCGTGGCGTGCGCCGTGACGAGGTCTGCCTTCTCCGTGGAGACGTTGACGTGGAGGGTGACGCAGTTCTCCCGGTCCACCGACTTGTAGAGCGCCAGCATCGAGCCGAGGACCCCGATGATGCCTACCAGGCAGCCGACCAGCAGCGGTATCGTGCGTGCGGTCGTCACAGCGCCCTCCCCCCAGGTTCGCGATCGGCGCGGCGCTCACGCCGTCACGAGATCGTGCGTGTCGAAACCGAAACGCGCAATTGTGCCGATCCACGTTTGATATGTCTGAAGATCATTGACCATCTTCCCGCGCAATTCAAGTGGAACGGCGCCTCCGGGGTCGTCGCTCGTCAAAATCGAAACGAACGTTTCGCGAGCGGCGGTGGGGTCGGAAACCAGCAGGCCCAGCAGGTCGAGCACGACACGATACGGGAACGACTCGAATTCGTCGTCGTGAATTCCGACCCTCACCAGGCGGTAGAGATTCACCAGTTTCTTCACCGCGCGGGGCGTGGGAAGGCGGGGAGCGATTCGATGGATGTACTCGCGCTCGGTGTCCCGCAGCCGTAGTTGCCGGGTGCGCAGTTCGCGCACTTCCACGCGGTCCCGGGACGGCGTCGGGGCGGGAATCGACGGTCGGTGCTCTCCGTCGGTCGTGGGAGTGACGTCGGTGTCCGGTGTCGGCGCGGGGTGTGGCGCCTCCTCCTCGGCGAGACCGGGCGGCAGGAGCGCATCGACCAACGTCGTGGTGCGCGACCCCATGGGGCGCAGTGTGAAGACGATCTGGAAAACCTTGTCGAGGTACTCGGGCGACAGCTCGGCCTCCTGCAGGCACTTGTGCAGCCACCGCGGGTCCACCGCAACCACGACGACGAAGAGCGGAAGCGCCAGCAGGAGGTGCACGGCGGCGAGGACGTCCACGACCTTCTTCGGCTCGCACCGATCCAGATCGTCGATGTAGAGCACGATGCGTTCCAGCGGAGGTGCCCCGTGAGCTCCGGAGTGCACCCACTCGCGCCGGGCCTCCTGCATGTCGCGATCCAACGCCCGCAGGTCGTCGTGCACCCGTCCGAGCAGCCCCCGATAGCGCTCGTAGCGGCCGTGGCGCACCTCCTCGACGAGTCGCTCCAGCCGATGGGCGGCGTCGAGTTGGTGCAACCGCTCCCGCACGTCCCGGATCTCGTCGTCGAGCTCTGCCCGCCTGGCGGTGACGGTGTCACGGACGCTCGACCCCAGCGGAGCCAGGGCGCTGCGGACCGATTCGAGCGTGCTCGCCACGGAGACCAGGCCGGTGACGAACGCGAGGACCGCGCCCGCGGTGGTGATCAACTCGTTCTCGTAGTGGAGCCAGCCCAACAGCGCGGCCGCGACACCGAGCAGCCCCACCACTGCGGAGACCACCGCGGCCCGTCGGCGTCGCGACGCGGTCGCCGGATCGGTCCCGGACGTCAGCAGCCGGAGCGTGCGGGTCACCCGCGAGCGGTCGACGTGGTCGCGCACACTTTCCAGACCGCGCAGGCGGACGCGCAGCTCCTCACGGGTTCGCTCGACGTCGTCGACGTCGTCGGCGAGATCGGCGAAGAGCTGCTCCACCAACCCGACCCACAGCTCGTCGTCGTGGTAGTGCCAGGCGTTGAACCGCACCTGCCGGACGGTGGCGGCGAAGGTGCTGCGACCCGGATTGTTGCGGGAGAGGTCGGCCATCCGCTCGACCCGCTCGTGGAGTTGCCGCAGGAAACTGGACTTGCCCGACCCCCACGGTCCCAACAGCGCCACACACAGCGGCGGTTCGGTGGCGCGGTCGGCGATCACCGCGGCGAGTGTGCGGACGTCCTGGTGGAAGCCGAGGAGGTCGTGCTCGCTCGCCTGGTCGCTCGTGGGGGTCGCCGTGCGCGACGGTTCCACCGCCGACTCGTCGAATCCGGTGCCGGCCACCTGCAGGCCCACGAGGTGGTCCCAGACCCGGATGGTCCGGTCGTCGCCGATGCTGACGACGCGCTCGGCGTCCGGTGCGGCGGCGATACCGAGCACGTGGCTGAGGTGCCCGTGCAGCACGAGCGGGTCGTCCGGCCGGGTGCGGTCCCAGACGTGGATCGTGCCGTCGTCGGCGGCCGCGACCACGTGCGTGTCGCCGGCGAACTCCACGGTGGAGACCGGGAACGTCGGACCGGAGAAGCGGGCGAGGTCGGTTCCGATGTCGGCGTTGCCGAGGACCACACTGCCGTCCGCCGCGCCGGTCAGCACGGCACCGCCGCGCAGCGCGACGGCGGTGACGGTGGCGTCACCCAGGCGCCGAGTGCGGCCGGACGCGAGGTCGATCACGTGGACGCCCGCGTTCTCCACGACCGCCGCGGCTCGGGTGCAGTCGGGGGTGACCGCGACCGCGCGCACCCACGCCGCGGTCGCCAGCAGCCGCCGGGTCGAGTTGCTGTCCACCTCGTGGAGCACGACGTCGCCGTTGGCGAGACCCGCGACCACGGCCGCCCGGCCGGACCCCGCCGCGACGGCGGTGGCGGTGAGGGCCCAGCGGGAGTCCGTCCGACTCTGCCGGACCGGTTCGCCGGAACGCAGCGACCAGGTGGTGACGTGGCCACCCTCGTCGCAGGTGACCATCGTGTCGCCGTGCACGGCGAGTGCCCGCACGGGTTTCGCGTGACCGGTGAACTCGCGTCGCAGCGCACCGGTGTGCAGATCCCATTGCCGGACCAGCCGGTCCTCGCCGCCGGTGAGCACGCGGTCTCCGGAGATCGCCACGGCGTGGACACCACCCTCGTGGCCTGCGAAGCTGTTCATGGTGATCCAGTTCACCAGAATCCGGGTGCCGGAGGGACCGCTTTCGCCCACACGCGCCGGATGATCGACGCCCCGGCCTGAAAGCGGCCCCTCCTGGCATCTCAGCAGAGGGTCTTCAGATCGACGGCGTCGGCCATCGCGGCGAAGCCCTCGTCGTTCGGATGCAGGTGGTCGCCGACGTCGTAGGCGGGCAGGAATCGCGTCGGGTGCTGCGGATCGCGCACGGCCGCGTCGAAGTCGACGACGGCGTCGAACTCGCCCGAGGTGCGGATCCACTCGTTGACGGCCTGGCGGTCGGCCTCTCCCGCCTCGGTGTAGTAGCCGGCGCCCTCGAACGGCGTCAGCGTCGCGCCGACCACGTCGAGGCCCGCGTCGTGCGCCCGGTCGATGAACTGGCGGTAGACGGCGATGAGCTGCTCCGGCTCGACCTCGCCCCGGCTGTTGCCGATGTCGTTGATGCCTTCGAGTAACACGACCGAGCGCACGCCCGGCCTGCTGAGGACGTCGCGGTCGAACCGGGACAGCGCCGAGTCGCCGTTCGCGCCGGCGTCGGTGAGGAGCCGGTTGCCGCTGATGCCGCTGTTGAGGACCCCGCACCGGCGCGGCCCCGGGCGGGACAGCAGCCGGTCGGCGACCTGGTCCGGGTAGCGGAGATTCGCATCTACGGTGGACACGACACCGTCGGTAATGGAGTCGCCGAAGAACACGACGGCCCCCCGGGCGCGCGCCGTGACGTCCACGCCGCTGAGGAAGTAGCGCGAGGTGTCGAGCGTCGTGAACGCGGAGCCCGGGTCGCTCGTCGCGTCGCCCTGTGCCGTGAACGACGTCGCGTACGCGCGCGAGTGGAAGGTCGCCGGCCCGGTCGGTCCGGGTAGGTAGGTGCTGACGACGAGGTCGGAGTCGTCCGGCACGGTGATGTCGACGGGGTCGGAGAGCCAGTCCGCGCCCGCGGGGATGGTGGTCGAAGTTCGGCCGTTGAAGGTCACGGGTGTCACCGCGCCGGGTTCGACGTCGGGGGTTCCGGCGGCGTCGTCACCCCTGGGGGCCACGGTGACGGAGCCGAGGGTGAGTGGGGCGTCGCCGTAGGCGTTGCTGAACCGCACGCGCACTGAGTCACCGCCCACGGACACGTGCGCCACCTGCCGCAGCGTGGTGTCGGTGAACCCCTCGGCCGAGGGTCCGCTCGCGGCCGGTTCCGTCATCGCGGCGTGCCAGCTGCCGACCCAGTCGCCGCCGTGGTGGGCGGTGGGCTCCGCCGCGACGGCGGGAGCGGCGATCAGTGTCAGGGAGAGGACAGCGCTTGCCACACCAGCTGCGATCCGTGATCGCATGGGCCTCATGAAAGATCCTTTCGCCGATTCGCACTGACATGCCGGGGCTGTCATGCCAGCAGGACGGTGATCACAGTCACAAGTGATCCACGATCAACGGATCGGTGAGCGGGTCGAGCGGTGGCGTCGGCGCGATGAACGGACGCCCTGGTCGGGGAGCCCGCACGCTGCCTCGACCGGCCCCGGGCCGGGACCGCAGCCAAGGCGGTCCCGGCCGGTGGCACAGTGGATTCAGCAGATGGTGTCGAGGTCCACGGCGTCGGCCATCGCGCCGAAGCCCGCGTCGTTCGGGTGCAGGTTGTCCCCGCTGTCGTAGGCGGGCAGCAGGCGGGTCGGCTGCTCGGGATCCTGCATGACGGCGTCGAAGTCGACGACCGCGTCGAACTCGCCCGAGGTGCGGATCCACTCGTTGATCGCCTGCCGGTCGGCTTCACCGGCCTCGTTGTAGTAGAACGCGCCCTCGTACGGCAGAAGGGTCGCACCGACCACCTCGATGCCCGCGTCGTGCGCGCGGGCGATGAACTGCCGGTACACCGCGATGAGCTCGTCCGGTTCCAGGTCGCCCTGGGCGGCGCCGATGTCGTTGATGCCCTCCAACAGCACCACCGAGCGCACGCCGGGCCTGCTCAGCACGTCCCGCTCGAAGCGGGACATCGCGGAGTCGCCGTAGTCCAGATCGTCGGCCAGCAGCCGGTTGCCGCCGATGCCGCTGTTCAACACCCCGCACGGAGCGGCGTCGGTGCGCTCCAGCAACCGGTCGGCGACCTGGTCGGGATAGCGCATGTTCCCGTCCACTGTGGAGAACACGCCGTCGGTGATGGAGTCACCGAAGAACACGACCGCTCCGTCGGTGTCGGCGGTGACGTCGATGCCCGCGAGGAAGTAGTAGGAGATGTCGAGCTCCGCGAACGCCGATCCCGGGTCGGTGGTCGCGTCGCCCTGTGCCGCGAACGACGTCGAGAAGCCCAGCGAGTGGAACGTCGTGGGCCCGGTCGGTCCGGGTAGGTAGGTGCTGACGACGAGGTCGGAGTCGTCCGGCACGGTGATGTCGACGGGATCGGAGAGCCAGTCCGCGCCCGCCGGGATGGTGACCGAGGTCCGGCCGTTGAACGTCACACAGCACGGCGTCGGGTTCGACGTCGGGGGTGCCCGCGGCGTCGTCACCCCTGGGGGTCACGGTGACCGAACCGAGGGTGAGTGGGGCGTCGCCGTAGGCGTTGCTGAACCGCAGTCGCACGGAGTCCCCGCCCACCGAGACGTGCGCGACCTGCCGCAGCGTGGTGTCGGTGAACCCGTCGAGGGACGGGCCTTCCGCAGCCGGCCCGGTCACGGCGGTGTGCCAGGTGCCGACCCAGTCGGCGTGGTTCGCCTGAGGATCGGCGTGGGCGGAGAGCGGGTTGACCAGGGCCAGCGAGGTGCATGCGACAAGCACACCCGCCGCGATCCGTGATCGAGTTCTCGACATGGAGGTCCCTTCGTGTCCGGCATCGGTGCTGCTCGCGGCGTGTCGCGGCAGCCCGGTGAGGCCAGTCACCAGGGATAGTGGATCAACGACAAGACGATCAAGGTGCTATTCACGTGTTCGATATCGGGAACCGGCGTCGAACGGCGTGCGTCAGTCCAGCAGCGTGCGCAGTTCCTCGACGAGTTCCCGCGCCCGCGCCAGATCCTCGGACGTCGGGCGTGACCGGCCGGTGGGCGCTCCGGCGGGCTCGCGTGGCGACGCGGCGTCGAGTGTGAGCGTCTCCGCGGTCTCCGAGACGTCGATGTCGAACACCACGCGGTCGGCCCGGTGCCAGGCGGAGAACCATTCCAGCGGACGTCCGTGCTGGTCGGCGGTCTCTCCTTCGAGCAGCAGCAGCGGAGTGCCGACCCCGATGTCCAACGCCGCGGCGAGGCGCTCGTCCGCCGCGACGGCGCGCACCTGACGCTGCCCGCTCACCGGGCGCAGCCCGTAGCGCTGCGAGAGAAGTCGGTGCAGGGAGGCGTCCACGAGGTCGTCGGCGTCCAGTTCGGACACTCGCGCGGCGGGCAGCCACGTTCGCACGTAGGACAGCGGTTCGTCGTCGACCAACCGGATCCGTTCGAGCTTCAGGCACGCCGAGGTGCCGAGCGACGCCCGCGCGGGGGCGGGCGGCGTCGCCTTCTCCAACCCCACGACGGTCGTCCTGATGTCGTGACCCCGCCGCGCGAACTGGTCGAACAGACCGGTCGCCCGCTGCACCAGCCTGCGGTACTCGGTGGGCTCGGCCACCACCGTCGGCCTGCCCTGCCGCCGGATCACCAGGCCGTCGGCGGCGAGCCCGGCGACGGCCTGGCGAACGACACTGCGACCCACACCGAAACGGGCGCAGAGCTCCGCTTCACTGGGCAGGGTCGATCCGGGCGGAAGGTCGTGCCCCACGATCTCCTGGCGCAACGACTCCGCGACCTGCTGGTGCAGCGGTCGGCCGTCCGTCCGGTCGAGCATGGCGGGAAGTCTACGAGACCTCGCCGGCGCGGGCGGTCGCCCACACCTCGTGCCACGCGGGCGCCAGTTCCGCGGCCCTGCGGGTGGCGAGCACCAGGCTGGCCTCCCGCGCGATGCCCTTGCCCGCGATGTCGAACGCGGTGCCGTGGTCCACCGACACGCGGACGACGGGCAGGCCGACCGTGATGTTGACGCCGTCGTCGCCGTAGACGGCCTTGAACGGCGCGTGGCCCTGGTCGTGGTAGCACACGACCACGAACTTCCACTTGCCCTTGACCGCGGCGGGGATCAACGCGTCGGCGGGCAGCGGGCCCACGGCGTTGATGCCCGCGGCCCGGGCCCGCTCCACGGCGGGGGCGAGCACGTCGGCGTCCTCGTCGCCGAACAGGCGGTTCTCCCCGGCGTGGGGGTTCAGCCCCGCAAGGCCGATCGCTTCGTCGGGGCGGCCGAGCGCCCGGGCGAACGATCCGACGAGGCGCAGCACGCTGTCGGTGCGTTCCGGGGTCACGCCCGCGATCGCGTCGCGCAGCGAGACGTGCGTGGTGAGGTGGAAGAAGTACAGCTCTCCGGCCGAGAGCACCAGGCTGAAGTTCTTCACCCCGAACTCGTGGGCCAGAAGCTCGGTGTGGCCGGGCCAGTTGTGCCCGCCCGCGTGCATCGCGGCCTTGTTCAGCGGCGCCGTGACGATGCCGGCCACCCGGCCTTCACGGGCGAGGGCGCAGGCGGTCATGACGAACCGGGCGGCGGCGTCACCCGCGCGCGGGTCGAGCTCACCGTAGGGCACGTCGCCGAGGTCGGGGCCGTCCTGGATCACCTCGACGAGCGCCGGATCGCCGGTGGCGGCCTCGGGCGAGTCGACGACGCGCACACTGTCGGGGCTCCTGCCGAGCACCTCGGCCGCCTTGCGGAGCGCGGCGGCGTCGCCGATCACCACGGGCTTGCAGACCGTGCGCAGGTCGGGGTGGTCGAGCAGCGTCCGGACGGTGATCTCCGGTCCGATCCCGGCGACGTCGCCCAGGGTGAGGGCGAGCGTGGGCAGCTGCTGGTCGTTCACCGTTACTCCTTGTCGTTTCGAGGTCGTTGCCGAGTTGTCCCGACCGCGTGCGCGGCCTCCGTCAACACGTCCGGTCCGCCGAAGCCGCCTGCCTTCGTGGCCACGGGGAGTCCCGCGTTCGGACCGCCCACCACGGTGCCGAGGGGCACCCCGGGGGCCACGTGCCCGGTCACCCGGATCCCGGTGCCGCCGAGTGCGGAGAGCACGGCGCGGGCACCGTCGCCACCGGTGGCCACCAGCCCTGCGATCTCCCCCTCCCGCACGAGCTGTGCCGTGAGCGCGCCGAGCCGGGCCGACACGACGTCCGCCCGCAGGCTGCCGTCCCCGCGCTCCGGCGCCTGGAGCAGCAACACCTCCGGGCGCTGCGCCGCGGTGGCCAGCGCCGTGCCGGTGAACTCGGCCCATGCGGCGTCGTCGAGCACCTGCCGGGATGTGGGCGCCAGCGTCGGCACACCGGAGGCGCGCAGCCGGGCGGCCTGCTCGGCGGTCGCCGAATGCAGTGTGGTCACGACGACCAAGGCGGTTCCCGCCGGCTCTCTCCAGTGCCGGGCCAGCGGGGCGGCCAGCCCTGCCGAGCCGACGGCGACGGCGTGGTCACCGAGCGCCGCCGTCAGGGCGGCGACACGGTCGAGGTCGTGGTCGTCGGCGGCGTCGACGACCACGACCCGGCTTCCCGTGGCCCGTGCCTCGCGCGCCCACTCGTCGGGGTGGCGCTCCGGGGCGAGGCGGAGCAGGGGAGCGTCGAGCAACGTCGGTACGTGACTGCACGTCACGGGTGTCACGGGGTCACGCCCCACCGAGGTGTCCGCCACGGGCGTGCCGTCGACCAGCAGCGTGCCGTCCACGAGTGTCCGGCCCACGGCGGGGAACGCGGGACACACCACGGCGATCACTTCGGGCCCGAGGGCGTCGAGCACCGCGTCGATCTCGGCGCGCACCGGGCCGCGCACCGTCGAGTCGATCTTCTTGTAGAGCCGGGGGACACCGGCGCCGAGGAATTCGGCGGTGGCGTCGCGGACGCGCTGCGCCGCCTCGGCGGGGTCGAGGGCGCGGGAGTCGGTGGTCACCGCCACGACCTCCGCCGTGCTCGTCCCGGTGTGCAGCAGCAGTTCGGAGGTCCAGCCGGCCTCGGTGAACTGCAGCGCGGTGTCCCCCGCGCCCGTGAGGTCGTCGGCGATCACCGCCACCTGCGGTGTCATGACGGCTCCACCTGCGGGGTGGCGGTCGTCTTCAGTGCCCCGGCGCGTTTGAGGACGTACGAAGCGATCAGGGGAGCGAGGATGGCCGTCACCAGCACCGACGACGCCACCTGTGCGGTCGCCGTCCCCACGTACTCGGCGAACTTCGGGTCGGCCGAGGCGACGATGGCCGGGGTGGCGACGGCGTTGCCCGCCGTCGTGCCCGCCGCGAAGCCGAGGCCGGACTGCTTGCCGCGGCGCAGGATGAACCGGTAGCCCAGGTAGACGAGGAAGCCGGTGAACGGCGCCACCACGAGGCCCACGAGGATGCCGGTCAGGCCACCCGTGACCACGTCACCGAGGTTGATGCCGGTGCCCAGCGCGAACGCGAAGAACGGGATGACGATGTTGGGCACGGGATCCATCACCCGGCGCCATTCCGCGTCGATGTTGCCGATGAGCACGCCCAGCAGGAACGGGACGATGGCCGCGATCAGGTCCGTCACCGGGATGTCGCCGAAGCCGGACGCGCCGAGGAAGAGCAGGGTCAGGAACGGGCCGTCGTTCACCGCGCTCGCCATGTAGGCGCCGCGGTCGCGCGCGTCGCCGTACTGTCCCGCGAAGGCGAGCCACAGCCCGCCGTTGCTGTTGTCGATGCAGGCGAGCAGGCCGAGCAGTGAGACGCCGAGGATGCCGTCGAGCCCGACGAAGACGCCGAGCAGCACCACGAGAGCCGCCGGGATGAGGCTCTTCATGACCAGCACGGTGCCCGCGTGTGCGAGGACGGGTCCGCTCGACCGGGCCGAGACCTGCATACCGGTCGCGAAGATCAGCAGTGCGATGAGCGGGGTGGCGCTGTCCTTGAACAGGCCCGTGGTGAAGCTACCGATCTCCAGCGCTCCCGGCGCCAGCGTCGCGACGAGCGTGCCCAGAACCAGCGGGATGAGCATGAGCCCACCCGGGATTCGTTGCATCGTGGCGAACAGCGGGACTCGGGAGGTCTCCGTACTGCTCATGCCGGCCTCCTTGTCGGCAGTGCGGCACCGAAGGCGCCGAACTTGTACGTATCGCTTGTCCGTACAAGATGACACAGGGGTTGCCGAGGACTGCACGCGACCCCACCGAAACCGTGCTTCACGGTAGGGCGGGAGGTCCCGAGAAGGCCGCGCGAAGGCCGCGGACGTGACCAGCGCGGCAGCACCCGGAGTGCCCGAAACGCCCGATAGCCACGTTTGGGTGAACACCCGCTCGGGTAATTGCTGAGCGGCCCGGTGAACCGCCGGGCGGTACTACGTGTGACTTTCTCGGAGCGTCCATGGAATGGGAACTGGGATCCGTGGATCCCGTCGTGCGGGGACTGCGGAACTACGTTCGCAATGTCGTGGAAACCCTCGGGCTCACCGGTGACTCCTCCTTTGTGCAGTCGGAGCCGTTGAGCCTGTACCTGGCGGTGGACGGGCACCTTCCCGGCTATCCGAACCGCGACGTCGCACTCCTGTGGGACGAGGAGCGAGGCTGGGCCGGCGCGCTGGAGACCGGCTGTGGCGAGGACCTCATCGTCGTGAGCTACCTCGGCGGCGACCCGCTCCCCCAGCCGGAGGTCGTCGCGACCTACACGGCGGCACTGCTGCGGGGAGAGGCGCCGGGCCGGTCGGAGCCGCCCGCGTTCCCGGGCGCGGAAGTGCGCCGCGGGTTGCGGTGGATGGCGCGGATGCCGGACCTCGCCGGTTCGTCGGCGGGGCGGCGCGGGGACCTGCCGAACGCTCCGGTCCCGGCCAGGGCCAGCTGAGCGACGTCGATCACCCGGTCATCGGGGTGCAGCAACGGAGCGTCGAGCGAGTCGAGCCGAGGGGAACGTCCTCCTGCGCGGCACGTTCGATGTCGTCGAACAACCGCTGCCGCTCGGCGGGCCCGTGGTGCCTGCCGCGAGCGACCACCGCGTGAATCCTGCGCGTGTGCGTGATGTCGGCGAGCGGATCGGCGTCGAGGACCAGCAGATCGGCTTTCGCCCCGGCGGTGAGCGTGCCGGCGTCGGTCAGGCCCGCGCAGCGTGCCGCGTCGCGGGTGGCGGCCAGTAACGCCCGAGCCGGTGACAGGCCCGCGCGCACCAACAGCTCCAGCTCGTCGTGCGTGGCCAGACCGGGGAAGACGTACGCGGCCCCGCTGTCGGTGCCGGTACCGAGGGGTGCACCGTCGGCCGCGAGGTCGCCGACGAGCTCCAGGCGGGCGTCGAGATAGGCGAGTTCGAGCTCCGCGCGTTCCGGTGTCCACTCCGGCCACGCGCGGGCCATGGCCTCCCACTCCTGCCGGATCGTGGCGGGCAGCCACCGCGCGGCCAACTCCTGCGTCTCCTCGTCGTCGAGGAACCGGCTCGGATGGCGTGCGTAGGCGGACTCGACGGCGAACGTGGGGACGTGCCAGGCGCCGTGCTCGACGAACAACCCGGCGAGGTCGGCGGCCCGGCCGCGGTCGTAGGTCTGGAACACCTCGCGTTCGAGCAACGCGGCCCGCCGCCCCCACCACTGTGGATCGGCGGGGTCGTCGGGGAGTGCGGCGAGGTGCTCGAAGTGCTCCTCGGCCCGCCGCGACGTCGACAGGTGCATGCCGTAGTTGTGCTCGACGGAGCGCTGCCCCCGGCGCACGACCTCCTGCACCGGCAGCAGGGACGGACTGTGGCCCGCGAAGGGCAACCCGACGCGCGCGGCGTGCGTGGCGATGGCGGCGTGCTCGTCGGAGTGCAGGAACGAGTACACCTTGAGCAGGTCGGCTCCCTCGCCGCTGGCGCGATCCGCGGCGTCCCGGGCGTCGTCGTCGGTGTCGATGAGCGTGGCGCCGGGGACGGGGGAATCCGGACCGTCGAGCGTGTTGCTCGCCACCACCATGCGCGGTCCGGCGAGCTCACCGCGCTCGATGCGACGACGGACGGCGTGGGTCGCCTCCGAACCTCGCATCTCGCGGACTCCCGTGACGCCGTGCACGAGCTGCAGCGCCGGCACCGTCGGGGTGACGTCGCTGGAGTGAGTGTGCAGGTCCCACAGGCCCGGAATCACGTAGCGGCCCGAACAGTCGACGACCCGCAGGCCCGGGATGTCGGGCAGGCTCTCGCCACGGTTCCACCGTCCGATCGCCACGACGCGGTCGCCGCTGATCACGATGCTGGTGCCTGGTCTCGCCGGTGCGCCGGTGCCGTCGAACACGGTGGCGTCGCGCAGCAGGAGTGCCCCGGCGTTGTCGGGTCCGGCGTTCTCGGTGGCGGCCACCGCCACGGACCCGCCACGGCCGAGGGTGGCCGCCGCGACGACACCACTGCTCAACCAGGCCAGGAACGAGCGCCTGTCGAAACCGTTCATCGCGCGGCACCTCCGAGGTGAGACCGACACGGTGCCACGGTCGTCCTGGACGATCAACCGCTAGCCAGCCCGCACAGACAACGGGGCGGGCACTCCCGCGTGGGAAGTGCCCGCCCTCGTCGTCTCCGGCCCCACGACCGGGCCCGCTCCCGTCAGGCGTCGTCGTCGCGACGGTCCGGATGCCGTCGCAGGCGCAGGATCGCCAGCACGAGGCCACCCCACACGAGTCCGATGGAGACGATGAGCATCACGATGGCACTCGTCGACATCAGCGCTGCACCTCCTCTGCCGCCTCGTCACCGACCTGCCGCCCGCGCTTCCACGGCACCAGCGACAGCAGGACGCCGAGCACGAGCGCGCCCAACGCCACACCCCAACCCGCGCCGAGCAGGAACGAGTCGGAGTAGCCCTCGTAGTTCTCGGCCAGCTCCGCCTGGAGGCTGTCCCACATCATCCAGCCGAGCATGATCGGGGTGATCACGCCGAGCGTGATCCGCCACAGCGGCCCCAGCTTGATCGCGGACGTGGCGTTGGCGTGCTGCTCCAGCGGCTTGAGCTGGCGCAACACCCAGGACACCACGATCACCGCGACGAGCGCCGCGACGACGATGCCGTACTGGTTGATGAAGTGGTCGACCACGTCCAGCAGGTGCACCCCGCCCGTGGTGGGGAACAGCAGAATCGACACGAGCGCGGTCAGCCCGCCGACGATGAGCACGGCGGGCACCCGCCGCAGGCCAGTCCGGTCGGCCACCGAGCCGATCAGGACCTGGACGATGCTGATGAGCGAGGTCAGTCCGGCGATGGTGAGCGAGGCGAAGAACAGCACGCCGAAGATCTCGCCGCCGGGCATGTTGGAGATGATCTCCGGGAAAGCGACGAACGCGAGGCCGATGCCGCTGGTCGCCAGCTCGTTCACCGGCACACCGGCTTGGGCCGCCATGAAGCCGATCGTGGCGAACACCCCGATGCCGGCCAGCAGCTCGAAGGAGCTGTTGGCGAAGCCCGCGACCATGGCCGATCCGCTGAGGTCGGAGCGCCGCCGCAGGTACGACGAGTAGGTGATCATGATGCCGAAGCCGATCGACAACGAGAAGAAGATCTGCCCGTAGGCCGCGACCCACACGCTGCCGTCGGTGATGGCCGACCAGTCGGGTTCGAAGAACGCGTTGAGGCCGTCCGTGGCACCGGGAAGCGTGATCGCCCGGATGACGAGGACGCCGAACAACACGACCAGCAACGGGATGAAGATCTTGTTCGCGCGTTCGATGCCCCCGCGGACCCCGATGGCCAGGACGCCCAGCGTGATGATCCAGACCGCGAGGAGCGGGATCAGGATGTTGCCCACGAAGGACAGGTCCACCGTGGGCGTCTCCGAGGCCTGCAGGAAGTCCGAGAAGAGGAACGTCTCGGGGTCGTCGCCCCAGGCCTTGTCGAACGAGAAGCCCGTGTACATGATCGACCACGCGATGATGACCGCGTAGTAGGCGGCGATGACGAAGCAGATCATGACCTGCCACCAGCCGATGGCCTGCGCGGGTCGGGACAGGCGCAGGAACGCGGTCGGCGGTGTGGCCCGGTACTTGTGCCCGAGGGTGTACTCCATGATCAGGAGCGGGATGCCCGCCGTCAGCAGCGCGACGAGATACGGGATGAGGAACGCGCCTCCCCCGTTCTGGTAGGCGACGTACGGGAAGCGCCAGATGTTGCCCAGGCCGACGGCAGAGCCGATGGCGGCCATGAGAAACCCGGCGCGGGAGCCCCATTGCTCACGGTGCTCAGCGTGCATGGCGTGTGTGTCCGAATCGTTCGTGTCGATGAGTGGTCGGTGTCCGCCGGCCTGCTCGCCGCAGCCCACCACCCCGATTGTCGGTGGCCGGGCGTCGGACCGCGCGGCAGGGAGGCAGCGTACCCGGCGATCATGACCCAGCGGCGCGGCCGTGTCGAGGGTCGCAGGGAGCCGCCCGCACTGCGCCGAACGGAGGCTTTTCGGGGCCGTCGGTCTGGACAACGGTGAGCTCGGCGCGGTAGCCCTGAACGACCACCCTGACGAGAAGAGGGGTTTCTCGTGCGACGCACGTTCACCGGTGCTCTCGCGATCGTCTCCGGGATGTCGGTCGCCCTGTCCCTGCTGGCCGCCGTTCCCGCCACCGCGGCGTCCCCCGAACCGGCGCCGGAGACGGACGTGGTCGGACGGACGGTGGCCGATCTGCGCCACCTGCTCGACGACGGCTCGGTCACCTCGGTGCAGCTCGTCGACGCCTACCTTCGCCGCATCGAGGCCTTCGACCCCGACCGTCCCGATCGGCCCGGACTTCGGGCCGTCATCAGCGTCAACCCCGCGGCGCGGGCCGACGCGGCCCGCCTCGACGCCGAACGCGCCGCAGGTCGGGTTCGCGGACCGCTGCACGGTGTCCCCGTGGTGGTCAAGGACAACATCGACACGCGTGATCTGCCCACCACGAGCGGATCCGCCGCGCTCCGGGGGCTGCGGGCACCGGACGACGCGACGCAGGTGGCGCGCCTGCGGGCGGCGGGCGCCGTCGTGCTCGCCAAGACGAACCTGCACGAGTACGCGATGAGCATCTACACCGTGTCCTCCCTCGGCGGGCAGACGCGCAACCCGTACGACCCGAGCCGGCACCCCGGCGGGTCGAGCGGAGGGACGGCCGCCGCCGTGGCCGCCGCGCTCGCTCCGGCGGGGTTCGGCACGGACACGTGCGGGTCGGTGCGCATCCCCGCCGCGCACAACAACCTCGTCGGGGTGCGGCCGACGCTCGGCCTGTCCAGTCGCGACGGGGTCGCGTCCCTGGCGGGAACACAGGACACCGTCGGCCCTCTCACCGTGTCGGTGGAGGACGCGGCGCTGCTGCTCGACGCGACCGTGGGCTACGACCCGGCCGACCCGGTCACGGAGGCCGCGCGCGGCCGCGTGCCCGACTCGTACACGGACGGGTTGCGCCGGGGCGCGGTGGCGGGCGCCCGGTTGGGCGTCGTCACCGACTACCTGGACACCGAGGGCCGCGCCGCGCAGACCAGTGCGCTCGTGCGTGCCGCCGCGGCGGATCTGGAGAACCTCGGGGCCGAGGTCGTGGAGCTGGGGCCACAGGAAGGTCTCATGGACGCCGCGGGTGCGGCCAACCGCGTGCGGCACGAGTTCGAGCGCGATCTGAACGCCTACCTCGCCGACTCCGCACGGGGCATGCCCCGTCGCCTGGCGCACCTGGCACCGCCCCGCGACGAACTCACGCTCGCCGACATCGTGGCGTCGGGCGAGGTGACGCCGAGCGTGCTCGACACCCTGCGGGCCTGGGTGGACAGTCCCTCGCTGCCCAACCCGGAGTACGAGGAGGCGCTACGGCAGCGCGACCGGTTGCGGGACCTGCTCACCGAACTCCTGCGGCGACACGACCTCGACGCGCTCGTGTACCCGTCGATCAGCGAGCCACCGACCCCGATCGGGGTGGAACAGTCCTATCGCAACTGCCGGCTCGCGGCGTTCAGCGGCTTCCCCGCGGTCAGCGTCCCGGCGGGATTCACCGCCGACGGGCTCCCCGTGGGCGTGGAGCTGCTGGGCGCGCCGTTCTCCGAACCGGCGCTGCTGGGCTACGCCTACGACTACGAACAGGCGACGCGACACCGCACGCCTCCGGCGGGCACCCCGCCGTTGCCTTCGGCGCGGTGAGCTCAGCCGCGGCGCAGGGGAAACAGCACCTCCTGGCCGATCGGCCGGTACCCCGCGGCCAACAGGGCGCGCATCGAGGCGGCGTTGCCGGGGGTGACCTGTGCGAAGAGCGGTTCGCCGCGAGGCACGCGGCTGCGGGCGGCCGAGGCGAGCGCGCGCCCGAGCCCCCGTGCGCGGGAGTTCGGCACGACGTCCATGCTCATCTCCCAGCGCCCGGCCAGACCACGCCCCAGCACCAGAAGGCCGTCACCCTCGGCGGTGGTCCAGGCCTGCACGTCGTCGCGGAAGCGGCGTGAGCGGGTCACGCGCGGATGTCCGTCGTCGAACGGCAGCAGCCGGACCCGCGGCGCGACCGACATCCCGAGGGCGGGCGGGGCCACGAGCACGGCGTCGTTCTCCCCGACCGTGGTACCGAGGTGTTCGGCGAGCGAGAGCAGCACCCTCGGATGCAGCGGGTCGACCTCCGGGTCGGCGAGCACCCGCTGCCACCACGGCAGGTCGACGGGCGCGGTGACGAGGAAGCACCCGGTGAAGGCCACCACCGCGGCCGCGGGACCGCACGGCGGCGCCACCCATACCGACCAGTCGGCCGCCGGGTACACGCCGTGCGCCGCGTCCGCGAACAGCGTGGTGACCTCGTCGGCGCTCAGGGTCTGGAACCGCGGTCCTGACCCGCTCATCCGACCGCGGCCTCCGGCCCGCGACCGCCCCGGCCCGTGCGGCCCCACCGGCGTGCGACGACGACGGCCGCGATCACGACGAACCCGACCAGCGACACCCACGGATCCGGGTGGATGGCGGCCAGTCCACCCAGGACCAGGCCGATTCGGAGGACGGGACCGGCGTCGGGCGCGAAGCCGACGAGCCCGGCCGCCACCGCCACGATGCCCACCACGGCGGTCACGAGCGTGACGGTGAAGACGCCGAACGTCGGGTCCTGCAGGAGCAGCTGCGGTTCGAGCACGAACACGTACGGCACCAGGAACGCCGGTGCCGCGAGCTTGAACGCCGTCAGGCCCGTGCGCATGGGGTTGGCGCCCGCGAGCCCGGCGCCCGCGTACGCGGCGAGGCACACCGGCGGCGTGATGTCGGCGACGATGCCGAAGAAGAAGACGAAGAAGTGGGCGGCCACCACGGGCACGCCGAGCGCCACGAGGATCGGCGCGGCGACCGTGGCGGTGACGACGTAGTTCGCGGTCGTCGGCAGGCCCATGCCCAGCACCAGGCACGCCACCATCGTGAGGATCAGGATGAGGACGAAGCTGCCGCCCGCGAGGTCGACGATGCCGCCCGCGAGCTTGCCGCCGAGTCCGGTGCGTGTGACCGTGCCCGCGATGATGCCCGCACTCGCGCAGGCCGCGATCACGGGCAGTGCCGCGCGGGCGCCGGCCTCGAACAGCTGCGCGAACCGCCGGGGCGACAGCCGGGTGTCGGCCCGGACGAGACTCACGAGCAGCGCGGCGGCGATGCCGAACAGGGCGGCGTTGGCCGGTGAGCGGCCCGCGAGCAACAGACCGACGATCACCACGAGCGGCGCGAGCAGGTACGCGCGGCCGAGCAGGCCCCGCAGGCGCGGCAGCTGCTCCTTCGGCGAGCCGAGTACCCCGGTCCGCAGCGCCTCGAAGTGCACCCCGCTGAACACGCCCAGGTAGTACAGGACGGCGGGCACGATCGCGTACAGGATCAGTTCGTTGTACGGGATGCCCGTGTACTCGCCCATGATGAACACGGCCGCGCCCATCATCGGCGGCACGAGCTGCCCGCCCGTGGAGGCGGTGGCCTCCGCCGCGCCCGCGACGTGAGGCCGGAACCCCGCGCGCTTCATCATCGGGATGGTGAACGACCCGGAGGCGACGGTGTTGGCCACCGAACTGCCCGACACCATGCCCTGCAGCCCGCTGGCCACCACGGCGGCCTTGGCCGTGCCGCCGGTGTATCGGCCGGTGAGGCCGAAGGCGAGGTCGTTGAAGAACTGCCCGATGTTGGTCTTGACCAGGACGACCCCGAAGAACAGGAACAGGAAGATGAACGTCGACGACACCTGCACCGGGGTGCCGAACACCGACGTCGAGCTGTAGACCGACTCCGCCACCAGCGAGTCGAACGTGAAGCCGGGGTGGGCGAAGATCGGCATGGACGGCCCGAAGTAGCCGTAGGCGAGCGCGGCCACGGCGATCACCACGATGGGCAGGCCGACGCAGCGGCGCGTGGCCTCCAGGATCAACGCGATGGCGGCGGTGGCCACGACCACGTCGAACGGCGTGAAGCCGAAGACCACAGCCTGCGTCGTCAACCGCTCGTAGTCCACGACGATGTAGCCGTTGGCCAGCAGCGCGAGCGCGCACAGCACCACGTCGTAGAGCGGCACCCCGGGTCTGCCCGCCCACTCCTTCTTCGCCGGGTACAGCAGGTACACCAGGCTCAGGGCCATGCCGACGTGCACCGCACCCTGGATCACCGAGGTGAAGGTGCCGAACAGTGCCGTGTAGAGCTGGAACAGCGTCAGGGCGGTGCCGAGCACCGTGACGACCCACTTCCACGGCCCGAGCCGGGTGCGGTAGCGGCTTTCGCGGTCGTACGCGCGGGCCTGTGCCTCCTGCGTGTCGGTCGGGTGGGACGGTGACGCGGCGGGAGCGTCCCGAGTGCCTTCGGTGTCCTGGGCCATGCTGCGGTTGTCCTTCCCGGCGCCGGTCAGTCGAGCAGGCCCTGCTCCGCGAGGTACTTGCGCGCACCGGGATGCAGCGGCACGTCACCCTGGCCGACCGTGGCTTCCTCGACCGTGATGAGCTCCTTCTGCGCCAGCGTCAGGTCGTCCGCGTGTTCGTAGAGGGCCTTCGTCAGTTCGTAGCCGAGCTCCTCGCTCACCTGGGTGGTGGAGGCGTACAGGGACGCGAACACCGAGACCGTGGGAACCGGCTCGTCGAGGAAGTCGTAGGTGCCCGCGGGGATCTCGTACTTCTCGAAGTCGCTGTTCTCCGCGATGGTGTCGAGCTCGGGTCCGCCGAGGGGGACGAGCGTGACGCCGCCCGTGGTGGCGTGCAGTTCCTGCAGGCTCGCCGCGGGGACACCGAGCACCTCGATGGAGGCGTCGGCGTTGCCGTCCTGCAGCTTGGTCTTGGCGTCGGCGAAGCCTTCCTCCAACGCGGTGTAGGAGCCCTCCTCCAGGCCGTAGGCCGCCAGGATCTGCTCCGCCGCCTCGCGGGTACCTCCGCCGGGAGGGCCGATCGCGACGGTCTTTCCGCGCAGGTCGTCCACCGAGTCGATGCCCGTGGACTCCAGGGTGATGATCTGCGCCGCCTCCGGGTAGAGCTTGCCGAGCAGACCGACGTTCTCGACCTTCGCGCCCTCGAACTCGCCACTGCCGGTGACGGCGTTCTGCGCCGTGTTGTGCTGTGCGATCCCGAGTTGCAGTTCGCCGCGGGCGATCTTGGCGAGGTTCTCCACCGACGCCCCGGTCTCCACGGCGGTGACGTTCAGGCCCTCGACCTCGATGGTGTCGACGAAGATGCTCGCGTACTCCTGCCCGAGCGGGTAGTACACGCCACCGGTGCTGCCGGTGCCGAGCTGAAGGTCGGTGGTGACTCCGCCACCGCCCCCGCCTCCGGAACAGGCCGCCGTCATCGCCACCGCCGCGACCATCGCCGTGACCGCGAGGCCGCCACCACGCCCGGAACGTGTCGCTGTCCGCACGCCTGTTCCTCCTCCGTCGGAGTTCTGGTCTGTACCAACCAACATGGTGACGCACGTCTCGGCGAATGGGGCAGCGTCGATCGTTATCCGTTCGCGATCTTTCGGCGTGGTCGGCCGAGTGACTGCCGCGAACGGGCGAAGTGGATTGCGCCAGGCGGACGACGGTCGCGGGCCCGTCCGTCGTGGACGATGCTGGAGGCGGTTCTTCGCTGACGACACCGGGAGGTGCGGATGTCCCCGAGGGCCACGCGGCCACGCCGACAGCGCTTGGTGGCCGGACTGACCGCGGTGGGAGTGACGGCGAGCCTCACGGCGCTCGTGTCCCCGACCGCGGCGGCACACCCGAGGCACCTCGACAAGCAGCCGGTCGCGGTGGGTTCCGGGGGAGCGGTCAGTTCGGTCGACCCGTACGCGACCGAGATCGGTCTGGAGGTACTGCGCCGGGGCGGCAACGCCACCGACGCCGCCGTGGCGACGGCCGCCGCGCTCGGGGTCACCGAGCCGTACAGCGCCGGGATCGGCGGCGGAGGCTTCTTCGTCCACTACGACGCCGCGACCGGGGACGTCGAGACCATCGACGGCCGGGAGAACGCGCCGGCGGCCATGCCGCACGACGCGTTCATCGACCCGGAGACGTCGCAGCCCTACCCGTTCTTCCCGGACATGGTCACCAGCGGGGTGTCCGTGGGCGTGCCCGGGACACCCGCCACGTGGGACGCGGCTTTGCGGGAGTGGGGAACGTACTCGCTGGCCCAGGCGCTGCGCCCCGCCGTCCAACTCGCCAGGCGCGGCTTCGAGGTGGACGAGGAGTTCCGCGAGCAGACCCTCGACAACGCCGAGCGGTTCTCGGCGATCGAGCCCACCGCCGAGCTGTTCCTGCCCGGCGGTGACGCTCCCGCCGTCGGCTCGGTGTTCCGGAACCGCGACCTCGCGCACACCTACTCCGAACTCGGCCGCAGGGGCGTCGACTGGTTCTACACCGGACCGATCGCCGGCGAGATCGCCGAGACCGTGCAGAACCCGCCCCGCAGCGGTGACACGAACCTGCCCGTCCCGGCGGGACACCTCACCGCCGAGGACATGGCCGACTACGCCGTGGAGCGTCCCGAGGCCACCCCCCACGAGTACCGCGGCTACGAGGTCGTCGGCATGGCACCGCCGTCGAGCGGAGGCACCACCGTCGGGGAGATGCTCAACATCCTCGAACGGTTCGACCTCGCGTCGATGACCACGGACGAGGCCCTGCACCACTACCTGGAGGCGTCCGCGCTCGCCTACGCCGACCGGGGCCGCTACTCCGGTGACAACCGGTTCGTGGACGTCCCGGTCGAGGAGCTGCTGTCGGACGACTTCGCCGCCGAACGCGCCTGCGAGCTCGATCCCACCACGGCGGCCGACAAACCCGTCGCGGCGGGCACGGCCGACGGCGACTACGACCCCACCTGCGAGCGCACCGACACCGAGCTCGTCGAGCGACCGGACACGGAAGGACCGTCCACCACACACCTGTCCGTCGTGGACCGCTGGGGCAACGTCGTGGCCTACACGCTGACGATCGAGCAGACCGGTGGCAGCGGGATCACCGTGCCGGGCCGCGGATTCCTGCTCAATAACGAGCTGACCGACTTCAGCCACGTGTACGACCCCGAGGACCCGAACCGCATCGAGGGCGGCAAGCGGCCGAGGTCGTCGATGTCGCCGACCATCGTGCTGCGCGACGGTGAACCCTGGCTCGCGCTCGGCTCGCCCGGCGGATCCACGATCATCACCACGGTCGCCCAGACGTTGATCAACCGCATCGATCTCGGCATGGACCTCCCGGCCGCGCTCGCGGCGCCTCGCGCGACCCAGCGCAACACCGTCACCGTGTCGGCCGAACCCGGATTCCGCGACGCCCACGGTGCCGCCTTGGAGGCCTACGGGCACGCGTTCTCGACCACGTCGCAACTGGGGGCCGCCGCGGCCGTCGAAGTCCTGCCGGACGGTGAGGTGCAGGCCGTCGCCGAACCGGAGCGCCGGGGCGGTGGTGCCGCGGGAGTGGTGTACCCGCGACGGTGACGAACCCGGTCGTTCGACGGATGCCGGTGAGTGCCCTCGGTGCATACCGTTCGGGCATGACCTCGAACGACACCTCTCCGACGGTCCTGCCCGGTGTCCTTCCGGACGTGCGCCGCGACGACGCTGGACTCGTCACCGTCGACATCATCGAGAGCGCTGCAGTGCCTGATCGGGCACGGCAACGCCGGACGGCCGACTCGCTGCTCGCGGCAGACCGTCCGTGGAACGCGGGCCTGCTCGCCGACAGCGTGCTCCTCGCCACCGACGGGTTGGGCGTGCTCCGGTACTCGCAGTGGCGCGACGAGGACGCCTACGCCGAGGCGCAGAGCCGGTTCCCGGCGGCGATCGCACCCACGACGAGCGGCGCCGCGCGCTCGGTGCGCCACCGGCTCTACCGCAGCGCCGTGCCCGACGACCTCCCTGCTCCGGGCGTGGTCGTGGTGATCACGTTCGACACCGACGGCGCCGACGTCGGCCGCCGCTTCGTGGACGCGCTCCTGGACCGCCACCCCGTCGTCCGAGGCGCCGCACCGCCGGAGGGCATGGGGAGCAACGACTTCCATCTCGCCGTCGACGGAACGCAGGTGCTCAACTGGGCGGAGTTCGTCGACGAACGCGCACACCAGCGGGTGGTCGACACGGCGTTGCAGCCGGACGACGACGTGCCGCGCCTCATCGCCGAGACGCGCGGCCTCACCCCGCGCGGGTTCCGCCGGTACCTGCCGTACGGGCTGGCCACGCCCGGGGGCCGTACGCGCTAGGTCAGCCCGACAGCCTGCGCAGCAGGGCCTGCTTGGCGACGGCGAACTCGTCGTCGTCGAGGATGCCGTCCCGGTGCAGGGCGCCGAGTTCGCGCAACCGCTTCAGCACGGCGTCGACGTCCTCCAGCGCGCCGGAGCTCTCCTCGGACACCGACGAGGCCGCTAGCTGCGGCTGATCGGACTCGGCGGGCGCGTGGGGGTGTGGCAGGCGCGCGGTGACCGCCGCCGCCACCAGCACGGTCAGCAGCTCGTTCTCGGTGCCCCACAGCAGGCGCACGCAGTGCGGGTCGCTCTCGGGCGGCAGGGTGGCCGGAACGCCGCGAACGCGGAACCGCAGCAGACCCTCCTTCAGGCCCATGTTCGGCCGCCAGTCCACGCCCTCGACGGAGTCGAGCGGGAGTTCCGTGCGGTGCTGCTTGCGCTTCACGTCCGGGGCCTGCCAGCCCCACTCCAGCACCACCCGATGTCCGTCGCAGGACACGGCGGCCTCGCCCACGGACACTGTCACGGGCACGGCCGGACCGGGCAGCGCGTACTGCTGGAAGGCCGCGGGCTCGTCGTCTCCCCGTCGGGTGAAGCGCACGGCGTCGACCAGGTACTCGGCGGTCTGCTGCTGCTCGGGTTCGACGGTGAGCTGGTAGGGGTCCGCCTGGTCGGGCAGGTGACCGGCCGCCGCCACCGACAGCGGGTCGGCGCCCTCCTTGAGCCGCACGCGCAGCCTGCCGGTCTTCCGGCCCGGTTCGTAGGACACGCCTGCGATCGTGGCCAGCGGCAGTTCCAGCTCGCCGAGTGCCTTCCGCACCTTGTGCACGCGACGATGGGAGCCGGGCGTGATGCGCAGCGTCTCGCCGTCGAAGGTCCAGGTGCCGAAGGGCGACGTCATCTCGGCCATGCGGGAAGGATAGGGCAGCCCGCCCGGGAAAGATCGACGCCGGTCCCGACGTCGCCGTCCGAGTCGTCGCGTAGGTCAGGCCCGAAGCCTGCGGTACAGCGCGTCGAGCTCGTCGTCGGTGAAGCCGTTCTTCCCGAGCACGTTCGGCACCCCGCCGTAACGCTTGTCCACCTGCTCCAGGAAGGCCTCCATGGTCTCCGCCCTGGGCCGGTGGTGGTCCTCGGGAACGCTGTCGATGTTGCCCGCGTAGGTGGGCGAGCTGCGGAGGCGGTCGAGGATGAGGCTCAGCCGCTGCCCGGTGGCCGCGTAGTCGCGGATGACGTCCTCACGGCGTGCCCCGGCGACGGTGAGCGCGAACGCCACGACCACGCCCGTGCGGTCCTTGCCCGCCGCGCAGTGCACGAGGGCCGCCCCTGAGGCCTGGTTCACCGCCCGCAACGCGGCGACGATGCTGTCGGGGCGCTCCTCCACGTAGCCGAGGTAGTGGGCGCAGGAGGGGTCGCCGGGGTAGCGCTCCTCCTCCCGCTTGCGGCGCACGAGCAGTGCCTCCGCCGTGGCGTCGAAACCGTGCTCGGGCAGCAGCGAGTGGTTGACGTGCGTGATGTGTCCGAGGCGGGTCAGCGGCGTGGGACCCTCCGCGGCGACCTCGGTCGGTGACCGCAGGTCCACGACCGTGTTCAGCCGTGCGTGTTCGACCAGATACCGAACGTCAGCGGGGGAGAGGTTCTGGAGGTTGTCGGAGCGGAGCAAGCGGCCCCGCTGGATCTTGTCACCGTCGTCGGTGGGGATTCCCCCGACGTCGCGGACGTTGACGGCACCTTCGAGATCGAGCCACAGCACGTTGTCCAGTGTCCCAGCATCGCGCCGTGCCCGCCAGGACCGTGGCCCGTCCGGCCTAGTGTCCGATGTGGATGGTGGTGACGACACGAGCGGGCGGTGTGGCCCCGGACACCGGAACCACACCGCCCCCTGGGACCGTCTGCCGTCAGGCGGTGACACTCCCCACGCCCGAGCAGCGGACGAGCACGCCCTCGGAGAAGTCGGCCACGCAGACCCGGAACTGCAAGTTGCTGCCCTCGTAGTAGTTCTTGTTGCAGACGCCCCAGCTGCCGGCGCCCATCCGGTTCTGGCACTCACCCTGGCGGTAGAGCGACCCGTTGCGGTAGTTGTCCCAGATCACGACGGCCGAGGCACCGTCGGACGACGTGTCCTTGACCCACCACTTGTCGCCGTAGTTCTCGAAGCAGGCCTGGGCACCGGTGACCGACAGGCACTGCACCCCGCTGGAGGGCGGAGTCCCCTTCACGACGCGGTCGACTTCGTACGCGGCGGCCGACGCCCCCTCTTCGCCGGCCGCCGGTCCGACCCCCTCCACAGCCGACGCCGTCGCCGGCGCGAACGCCAGGAACAGCGCCGCAACCCCCACCGCGACTCTGCGAATCGTGCGCATCGCACGTCCCCCTTCTTCTCGATCCTGCCCTCGCCCTGTGGCGGGGGCATCACCGTCGAGAACCCATGCTCGCGGGCGGAGGACGCTATGTCGTTAGCGCAGCCTCTTCGGTTTCTTGACACTCCCTCCACGGTGTTCGGGGCAGTGCGTCGCGCCGGAGGTCGCTCGGCGCGACGCCGTAGGCGGCCCGGAAGGCCCGGGTGAAGGCCGCGTGGTGCGAGAAGCCCCAGCGGGCCGCGATGTGGTGGACCGGAACGGTGTGCATGGCGGGATCGGTGAGATCCCGGCGCGCCTGCTGCAACCGCCGCTCGCGGATCCAGCCCGCCACCGTGATGCCTTCCTCGCCGAACAGCCGGTGGACGTAGCTGGTCGAGACGTTGTGAGCCGCCGCCACCAGCCGAGGACCGAGCTCCGGGTTGTGCAGCTGCTGGTCGATGAAGGCTTGCATCCGCAGCAGCAGGTCACGTCGATGCACCGCGGCGGGAATGTACTGCCGCTCGTCCTCCAACGCGTTCGTGAACAGGCCGGTCAGCACGTCGCGGAGCACCACCGCCAGTCGGGGGGCGTCCGCACTCCGGTAGGAGTCGTGGTCGGCGACGATGTGGTCGAGCACCGTCGCCAGCAGACCTCCGAGCCCCTCGCGCGCCGACAGCCTCCGCCCGACCAGTGACCGGGCGCGGTCCTCCGGCAGCGCGAGCATCGCCTTCGGCAGCTCCACCCCGACGCAGGAGATGGTGCGTGCGCCATGGGCGTCGAGCCGGAAGGGCAGCGATGAGTCGTTGAGGTGCACGTCACCGGGCTGGTAGGTCACGTCGGTGGCGCCGTCCACCCGTCGCAGCGCTCCCTCGCGCAGCAGCACGATGTTGTAGGTGCTCGGGTCGCACTGCGCGATCTGCTCGGGGGTGCGGCGGAACCGCACCGGAGAGAACGACATGGTCCACACCCGCATCGCGTCGATCGGGAGGTCGCGTTGTCGGAGGTGGGAATTGGTGGTGAGCGGTAGCGCCTCCATCTCGGTCGCCGGGGGCGTCTCCGGCACCGTGAGCGCGGTCGCCGTCCCCCGGCCCCGATCGGCCATCGGCTCAGTCATGCAACCCCCCAGTAGGTCGACTGCCACGGACCGTGCCGTCCGATGCTATCGAGCCCGGTGACGGCGGTGGGCCGTGTTGTCGAGACCCCGCGTTTGCCGGTGCCGAAGATCGGCAACCCGGACGGCAGACGACACGAAGAGCAACTGATCACGAAGCAGGTGAGATCCGTGCCGGGACGTCAGGAACTTCCGAGTACGTTGCAACGCTCTCCGGAGAAGGCGCAACGTACGTGGATCGAGGCGCACGACTCCGCCGTCGAGACCTACGGCGAGGGCAGGCGCGCGCACCAGACGGCGTTCGCCGCGCTCAAGCACACCTTCGAGAAGGTCGGCGACCACTGGGAGCCGAAGAGTCGCAAGGGGCCGTCCGACAAGCAGGCCTCGCGCGGTGCGGGCCAGCGCGCCACGAAGACCGCGGGCGGCGTGGACGCGAACGCCAGCAAGGAACACCTCTACGAGCGGGCCCGGCAGCTCGATATCCCCGGCCGCTCCTCGATGAGCAAGAAGGACCTCGTCGACGCGTTGCAGAAGGCCAGCGGGCGGCAGAGCGCCAAGGCCCGCAAGAGCAGGTCGTGAGTGGTTGAGCGAGCGGACGATCCGCTTCTCCACTCAGGAGCGCGAGGGGCGCTTGGCGCGGCTCGGCGCGACGCGGGGCGGCTCGCCCGGCTGCTTGGGATACACCGGCGGCCACGGAGCGTCGAGCAGTCCCGCCTCCCGATCGCGCCGCGACAGCTCCAGCAGCGGTTCCAGCGACTGCGGCTGTGAGGGCAGCTCGCGCCAGGCGTCCCCGCGCTCGGCCAACCGCTCCGGCACGGTCGCGAGCGTGAGGTCGTCCGGCTGGACCTCCGCCAGCTCCGACCAGTCGAGCGGAGTGGACACCTGGCCGCCCGGCCGGGGACGTACGCACCACGCGCCGAACACCGTCTTGTGCGGTGCGTTCTGGTTGAAGTCGACGAACACGCGGCGGCCCCGTTCCTCCTTCCACCACGCATCGGTGACGAGGTCGGGGTGCCGGCGGTGCAGTTCCCGCGCGAGGGCGACCGCACCGGCCCGAACCTGGTAGCTGTCCCACTGCGGTCGCAGGCGCACGTAGAGGTGCAGCCCGCGCGACCCGGTGGTCTTGACGAAGCCCCGGATACCGAGCTCGTCCAGCAGGTCCTTGGTCGCCCAGGCGGCGTCGCGCACCTGCGAGAACGTGACACCGGGCGACGGGTCGAGGTCGACGCGCAGCTCGTCGGCGACCTCGGGCGCGTCCGCGCGGTAGGGCCAGACGTGGAAGCCGAGACACCCCAGGTTGACCGCCCACAGCACGTGCGCGAGGTCGGCGGCCACGAGCGCGTCGCTGGTGGTGCCGTTCGGCGTGGACACGACGGTGGTGCGCAGCCACGGCGGCGCGGACGACGGGACGCGCTTCTGGAACCAGGACTTGCCACCCGCACCGGCGGGGTAGCGCTCCATCAGCAGCGGACGGCCGCCCAGTGTGGCGAGCAACGGCTGCTCCACCGCCTGGTAGTAGCGCACGAGGTCGAGCTTGGTCTCCCCGCGCTCCGGGAAGTACACCTTGTCCGGGCTGGAGATCGCGACCTCGGTGCCGCCGACGTCGAGCACGACGCCGTCCTTCTTCCTGCCGGTCCCGCCGCCGCTCATCGCGTCCCCACCTCGTCGAAGAACGCCCTCAGCTCGGCGGGCGGAACCTCGTCGAGCTGCGCGTACGTGCACGAGTCCGGTGTCCGGTCGGGGCGGAACCGCACCAGCCTGCCGCCGTGGCGGAACCGTCCGGCCTGGACGTGCTCGTACCGCACCTCGGCCACCAGCTCGATCCGCACGGGCTCCCACGACAGGTCCTTGCCCGCGCTCCAGCGGCTCTGGCCGCCGGGCATCCGTCCCGTGGCCGCGGGGTCGCGGGCCGTGTCCGCCCACTCTCGCCACGGATGGTGCGCCAGCGCGTTCTCCCGCAGCGGGGCGAGCTCGTCCACGAGCTCCCGCCGTCGTGCCGCGGTGAAACTGCTGGCCACGCCGACGTGGTGCAGCGTCCCCTCGTCGTCGTAGAGGCCGAGCAGCAGCGAGCCCACTCCCTGGCCGTCCTTGTGCCAGCGGAACCCGGCGACCACGCAGTCGGCCGTGCGTTCGTGCTTGACCTTCCACATCGCCCGCTTGTCCTGCTGGTACGGCAGGGTCCGATCCTTCGCCATCACCCCGTCGAAGCCCGCGCCCTCGAACCGGGTGAACCAGTCCTCCGCCACGTCCGGATCGTCGGTGAGGGGTGTCAGGTGCACCCGCGACAGAGCCGTGTCGAGCACGTCCTGCAGCAGCCCGCGCCGCTGCGCGAACGGGGTGCCGGTGAGGTCGCGGTCGTCGAGTGCGAGCACGTCGAACGCCACGAAGCTCGCGGGCGTCTCGTGCGCGAGCTTGCGCACACGCGACGCGGCGGGATGCAGCCTGTTCTGCAGCGCGTCGAAGTCGAGGCCCTCCTCGGTGACCACGACGATCTCCCCGTCCACCACGCACCGCGGCGGCAGTGCGTCGGCCAACAGGTCGAGCAGCTCGGGGAAGTACCGGGTGAGCGGACGGTCGTTGCGGGAGCCCAGCTCGATCTCGTCGCCGTCGCGGAACACGATGCAGCGGAAGCCGTCCCACTTCGGCTCGTAGTACAGCCCCGGCGAGCGGGGCAGGTCGCGCACCAGCGTGGCCAGCATGGGCCGCACCGGCGGCATGACGGGTAGCTCCACGTTTCGAGCCTACGACCGGGCTCCGACAACGGCAGGGTCGTCGAAACCCGGTTAGGGCGCCGGTGCGGTCAGCTGGCCCAGTCGAGGAGGGGCTCGCTGCGCTGCGGTTCCCGCAGCATCGCCATCGCCCGCGACTCCAGGGTGCGCACCCGCTTGCGGCTCAGACCGAGCCGCTGCGAGATCTCCGGGATGGTGTGCTGGTGTCCGTCGCGCAGCCCGTAGCGCAGGGCCACCACGGCGGCTTCCGCCGAGGGGAGGCTGTCGAGGGCGGCGCGCAGCTCGTCCACCATGGCCTGGCGCTCCAGGCGCTCGCCGACCGCGGGAACGGCCCCGTCGGCCACGAGGTCACCGAGGTGCAGTTCGCCGTCCTCGTCGAGGGGCACGTCGAGGCTCACGGTCGAGCGGCCCGCCTGACGCAGCGCCACCACACGCTCCACCGGCATGTCGGCGGCGGCGGCCAGCTCCTCCAGCGTGGGCTCGTGGTCGCTCTTCGCCTGGAGGGTGCGTTCGAGGCGGTCGAGCTTGGCCACCTGCTCGTTCACGTGCATCGGCAGGCGGATCGTGTTGCTCTGGAAGGCGTTCCCGCGTTGGATGGCCTGGCGGATCCACCACATCGCGTACGTGGAGAACTTGAAGCCCTTGGCGTAGTCGAACTTCTCCACGGCGCGGATCAACCCGAGGTTGCCCTCCTGGATCGCGTCCAGCAGCGGCAGGTTGGTGTGCCGGTTCTTGCGAGCGGCCGTCACCACGAGACGCAGGTTAGCCTTGACCATGTGGTCCTTGGCTCGCTGTCCGTCCCGGGCGACCGCCTCCAGGTCGCGGCGGTCGTGCTGCAGGGTGGTCTCGCCCGCGTCGGCCTGGCGCAGCAACTCGGCCGCGTAGACTCCCGCTTCGATGCGTTTGGCGATGTCCACTTCCTGGTTGGCGGTGAGCAAGGGCGTCGCACCGACCTCGTCGAGGTAGTACCGGACGATGTCCGGCTCCTCGGTCACAGGGCGGCCCCGCCGGGAGCCGCGGCGAGAGGTCGAGGCGCGGTTCGCGGTCAGTGTCGCGTCAGCCAATAGTCTGCTCCCTCCTTCGGGAGGAGCAACGCATCACAGAGCAGCTGCATTCCGTGTACTGCGCCGTCAGGTGGAGGTGTGACGGTACCCACGGAAGGTATGACGGTAACGGCTCGGTGAAACACCCAGAGTACGCGAGAAGTGTTGCCGCAGTGACACCGTCGTGGTGAATCCGGTCGCCGCGGCGACCCGGTCGACGGGCAGGTCCGTGCGTTCCAGCAGCTGGCGAGCCCGTTCGACCCGCTGGCGGAGCAACCACTGGTGCGGCGACAGGCCGACCTCCTGCCGGAACCGCCGGGTGAACGACCGCGTGATCCCGGCGGCCTCGCCCGCGGAGGTCAGCACATCGCCGTTGTCCGTGTAGGGCACGTCCCGATCGAGATGCACCAGCGGGAAGGACCGGCGGAAGTTCTCGGCCGACTTCCAGTGCGTCGTCGCGCGGAGGCCGTCGAGCAGGCCCGCGGCGGCGAGCACGAACGCGCCCGTGCAGATCGACGCCAGCCGCGTGCCGGGACGCAGCCGGCGCAGCGCCTCGGCCAGCTCCGGGGTCAGCCGCCGACGCGGGGGTACGCCACCTGCGAGCCCTCGGCCACGACGTGTGCCTGCGCGACCTCTACGCCTCGAAGTGGGACCCGGTGGTCGAGGCGGACGACTTCGACCACGATCCCGCCGACCGTCTGCTGGTCGGCGCCGCCGCCCGGGAGGCTCACCGCCGGGGGACGTTGAGCGACGACATCCGAGCCGAGCAGGAGCTGGTGTGCGCGTCGGACGTCCTCGTCGTGTAGTTCCCGCTGTGGTGGTTCGGGATGCCCGCGATCCTGAAGGGCTGGTTCGACCGGGTCTTCGTCAACGGCTTCGCCTTCGGGGTGCGCGACCCGGACAGCGGCGCCGTGCTGCGCTACGGCGACGGTGGCCTGCGCGGCAGGCGCGCCATGGTCGTCACGACCATCGGCGCGCGCGAGGCGTCGTTCGGACCGCGAGGGATCCACGGCGAGCTGGAGGACGTGCTCTTCCCGATCCAGCACGGCATCTTCCACTACACCGGAATGGATCCCTTGCCGCCGCTGGCCGTCTACGGCGCGGACCGGGCCACGGACCGCGACTTCCGGGCCGCGGTGACGCGACTGCGCGAGCGACTCTCGGCGCTCACGGAGATCGAACCCGTGCCGTTCCGGACACAGGACGGCGGTGACTACGACGAGGATCTCGTCCTGCGGCCGCACGTGGCGCCGGGCGTCACCGGCCTCGCCGCCCACTACGCCCCGCCCCGCTCGGTCCGCTCCTGAGCTGCGGTACTCGGGCGCCTCGATCCCGCAGGTCAGGAACGCATACCGCTGGCCTTGTGCCCCGCGGGAGTCGAGGACGGGTGCAGCTCGTCGAGCAGACGCCGGGTGCGCTGCGCGTTCACCTCGCCCACCGTCCACAGCACGCGCAACCCCTCGGCCACGCGGCGGGCGAAGGCGGGCTCCACGTCGGGAGCCGGGCCTTCGTACCGGACGAGCGCACCCAGCCCGGCGAGTACGGCGGCCAGGACGACGAGGAACAACACGGTCAGGACCACGACAACGCACGCCCCTTCTGGTGCCAGTCTAGCCAATCCATTTCCTATTGGACTGCTCTTGCTCTAGTCTTGTTCGGATATTGGACCGGAGGTAGTGCCAATGTCGGGGGAAGTGGACCGTTTTCAGCACGGTGCGGCACTGGCCATGGTGCTGGGGGACTGGAGCGCGGGAGAGGGACCGCTCTATCGCAAGCTCGCCGCCGCCCTCGCCCGTGCGGTCGACGACGGCGCGTTGACCACGGGGGAACGCTTGCCGTCGGAACGGGAACTCGCGCGCGTGCTGGCCGTCAGCCGGGCCACCGTGGTGGCCGCCTACGAGGAGTTGCGCGAGCGCGGAGTCGTCGATCGCAGGCAGGGCAGCGGAACCCGGATCACCGGTCGGCGTAAGCCGCCTCGAAGTGACGGCCGGGTACGCGGCGGTCAGGGCACCGCGATCGTGCAGCGGCTCATCGACGGCCCGGGGTCGTTGATCTCGCTGAGTTACGCCGCGGACGCGGGGCTTCCGGAGGTCGCCGACGCCGTGCACGCCGTGGCCGCCCACGACCTGACGGAGCTGCTCGCCGATCCCGGCTACCACCCGCGGGGGCTGCCGGTGCTGCGCGCCGCCATCGCCGACCACTACACGGCCACAGGTCTGCCCACCGAGCCGGAACAGGTGCTCGTCACCTCCGGAGCCCACCAGGCCCTGGTCCTGCTCGCCGAGGTGTACCTGCGTGGCGCGGTCTCCGTCGTGGTGGAGGCCCCCAGTTGGTCGCCGTGCCTGGACATCTTCCGCCAGCACGGCGTCGATCTCGTCCCCGTGGGACTCGACGCCGACGGCGGCGACGGCATCGACGTGCACGCGCTCGCCTCGGCGCTCGCGACCACGTCACCGAGCCTGCTGTACGTCATGCCCAGCTTCCACAACCCCACGGGACGGCTCATGTCCGCGACCCGCAGACGGCAGGTCGCCGAGCTGGCCGCGCGACACGAGGTGGCGGTGGTCGAGGACAACGCCTACGAGGGGAGCCTGCTGTCCGGTGACGTGGCGACGATGCCCGCGCCGCTCGCCGCGTACGCGCCCGCCTCCGCCGAGGTGTTGACCGTCGCCTCGTTGAAGGGCGTCTGGGCGGGGCTCCGCGTCGGCTGGGTGCGGGGCCCGGTCGGCGTCGTCGAACGGTGTGCCCGCCGCAAGGCCATGGCCGACCTGGGCAGCCCGCTTCTCGACCAGGCGGTGGCCGCCCGGCTCGTGCCCCGGCTCGGCGAGCTCCGCCGTTCGCGGTCCGCCGTGCGTCGTGAGCAGTGCGCCGAACTGCAACGGTTGCTGCGCCACCGGCTGCCCGAGTGGAGCTGGCGGACACCGGACGGCGGGTCGTCGCTGTGGGTTCGCCTGCCCGGCGACCACAGTGCCGACGTGTTCGCGCAGCTGGCGCTACGGCATGGCGTGGAGGTCGTCCCGGGTTCGGCGATGGACCCGAACGGTGAGCACGACGCGTACTTCCGCATCCCGTTCCTGCGCCCACCCGAGGTGCTGGCCGAGCTGGTGAACCGGCTCGCGGCCGCCTGGACCGAGCTGCAACGGCACGGCCCGTACGACGACCTCCCGTTGCGTCCCGTGGTGTGACGGCGCCGGGTTCCCGGTGACCTGTCACCGCCACCGGACGCGCAACAGCCTCGGCCAGTCGTCCACCATTCCGGCGTCGCCCTCGACGTGCAACGACGCCAGCGGCGTGCGGTTCCACAACGCCGAGTACAGCTGCTCCGCCGTACCACGCACGCACGCGCCCCCGGAGTGCGTTCGCGCGTCGGCCAGGGGCGAACGGGCGACGTGGGCGCCCTCGCCGTGGAAGGTCAGCGTCCACCGTTCGCCGACGTCGACGGCCTCCACGCGCAGTAGATCGGCGTGGTGACTCCGCCTGCGCAACGAACGCACGCCGAAGGCCCCCAGCAGCTCGTCGACGCCGTCGGCGGCGAGTGCGGGATCGACGGGCCCCGGCGCGCCCGCCGCGAGTTCGGCGTCGAGGCGGTGGACGGTGGCCTCGTGCAGCCGCCGAGGCGAGTCTCCGCCCGGCGTCGTCGATCGCGTCGATTCATTCGGTCACCCTCACGGTCGGCAGGGTGGCACGCGGGACCGACAATCGTGCCGACGAGTGCCGAGGGAGTTCGAGGCGTCAGCGACGACACAACACGGCGATGTCGGCGCGGAGTAGCGTGGGCGTCGCGATCGAGGAAGCCGGTAACGGGCGGGGGTGCGTGGTCGTCATGAGGGCTGCGGTCGGGTTGCTGGCGGGACTCGGGTTGCTCGCCACGGCGAAGGCGGCGGTGGTGAGTTCGCGGGTACTTACGGCGTTGGGCGGGCGTCCGGACCCGGAGAGCCTGCGCTCGTCACCGCAGTACCGGGACGGCACCTTCCACAACGCCCGCCCCGCGCGCTGGCTGCCCAGCGGCAGCACCCGTGACGCGCTGCGCGAGATGCTCGTCTCCCCCCAGCCGAGGAAGCCGGCGGGACCGGTGCCGCTCGTTCCTCCCACTCCCGCTCCCACCGAGGGACTGCACGTGACGTGGTACGGCCACGCGTCGTCGCTCGTGGAGCTCGACGGCACGCGGGTGCTGCTCGATCCCATGTGGAGCGACCGCGCGTCCCCGGCGTGGTTCGCGGGACCTCGGCGCCTGCACCCCGTGCCGCATCGACTGGCCGACCTGCCGCCGCTCGACGCGATCGTCATCTCACACGACCACTACGACCACCTCGACCTGCCCACGGTGCGCGAGCTGGTCCGGCTGCAGTCGGCGCCGTTCGTGGTTCCGCTCGGCGTCGGCGCGCATCTGCGGGTCTGGAACGTGCCGGAGGAGCGCATCGTCGAGCTCGACTGGCACGAGACGGCGTCGCTCGGAGCGCTGGAGATCACCGCGACCCCGGCCCAGCACTTCTCGGGCCGGGCGTTCACCCGCAACACGACGCTGTGGGCGTCGTGGGTGCTGACCGTCGACCGGCCGACGCGTCGGCGCGTGTTCTACAGCGGCGACACCGGGTACTGCGACGCGTTCGCCGACATCGGCCGCGACCACGGCCCGTTCGACGTCACGCTCGTGCAGATCGGTGCCTATGCCACGGGCTGGCCCGACATCCACATGACCCCGGAGGAAGGGGTGGCCACGCACCGCGACGTCCGCGGCGGGCTGCTGGTGCCCGTGCACTGGGGGACCTTCAACCTCGCTCCGCACGGCTGGGCCGACCCGGTGGAGCGGCTGCTGCGCGCGGCCGAGGCACACGACGTGTCGGTGACGGTGCCACGTCCGGGTGAGCGGATCGACGTGACGGCCCCACAGTCCCCGGCGCAGCGCCAGTGGTGGCGGGAGCTCGTCGCGAACGCGGAGTGAGCGACGGCGGGTGGGCCGTGCGTGATCACGCGGCGTGAACGGGCAGGATGACCTTCGCCTGTCCGTGTCGCCGAAGGGGTCACTCCATGTCACGTCGCGCCGTGCTCGCGGTGCTCGGTACCGCCGCACTCGTCGCCGCGTGTTCGTCAGCGGACTCGTCGTCGCCCGAGCCGAGGTCCGACTACACGCAGACGCACCCGAGTGCGCCCGGTGCGTCCGAGCCGCCGTCGTTCAGCGTCGTGGCCACGGGCGACATCCTCGTCCACCCGGAGCTGACGGAGCAGGCCTCGGCCGACGCCGCCGCCGCGGGCAACGGCGGGCCCGACGAGTTCGACTACTCGCCGCTGCTGGAAGGGGTGCGCCCGCTGGTGTCGGACGCCGACCTCGCGCTGTGCCACCTGGAGGTGCCGCTCGCGGAGGACGGCGGGACCTACGCCGGGTACCCGCAGTTCATCGCGCCGCCGGAGCTGGCCGCCGGACTCGCGGACACCGGCTACGACGGGTGCTCGACGGCCTCGAACCACACGCTCGACCACGGCGCCGACGGCGTCGTGAGCACGCTGGACGCACTCGACGGCGCGGGCATCGAGCACACTGGGTCGGCCCGCAGCGCGGAGGAAGCCGACACCCCGCTGATCTACGACGTCGACGGTGTCGCGGTCGGCCACGTCTCCTACACGTTCGGCTTCAACGGGTTCGAACTGCCCGAGGACAAGCCGTGGCTGTCCAACCCCCTGGACGCCGACGCACTGGTCGCCGAGGCCGAGGCCGCGAAGGACGCCGGTGCCGAGGTCGTCATCGCGAGTGTCCACTGGGGACAGGAGTACGTGCACGAGCCGACACCCGACCAGCAGGCTCTCGCCGAGCGGCTGGCGTCGGAGGAGTCGATCGACCTCGTCCTCGGCCACCATGCCCATGTCGTGCAGCCCATCGAGAAGGTCGGCGACACCTGGGTCGCCTACGGGCTCGGCAACTCGGTCGCCCGGCACGCCGAACCCCGGGGAGTGTCGGAGGAGGGCATCGCGGCCCGGTTCACGTTCGTGCGGGAGGACGGCGAGTGGTCGGTCGAGCAGGCGGAGTACGTGCCGACGCTCGTCGAACTCGGCCCGCCGATCCGGCTCGTGGACCTGGCCACGGCGGAGCCGACGGAGCGCAGGACGGAAGCGCTGGAGCGCACCGACGAGATCGTGCGCAGCCGCGGCGGCGCCGACGACGGGTTGACCCGCCCGGGGAACTGAGACTCGGTTGCCGCGAGGGCGGCGACAGGACGAGGCTGTCGGCATGACCCATCGCGTGGTACGAACACCGTCCCCCGACGACGTCGACAAGGCCGCGGACATCGTCTCCTCCGTGCTGTCCCCGACCTCGGTGCTCGACGGCGGGTGCCGGTTCGACGTCACCCTCGTCCAGCACGGCGCCGGGTACGACGAGGCCGAGGCGCACGCGTTGAAACTCGCCCGGCGCGGCGCGCGGTACGTGTCGCCCTACAACGACCCGGACGTCATCGCGGGACAGGGGACGCTCGGCAAAGAGCTGGACGCGCAGTGTCCGGGCCCGCTGACCGTGGTGTGCACGGTCGGCGGCGGCGGGCTCGCGTCGGGACTCGGGTTGTGGGCGGCGACGCGGGACGACGTGCGGGTCGTCGGAGTGGAGCCCGAGGCGGCACCGGCCGTGGCCGCGGCGGTGCGGGCCGGCCATCCCGTTCCCCTCGACCTCGGGGAGACCGTGGCGGACGGCATCACCGCCAACCTGGAGCCCGGCTCCGTGACGATCGACCTCGTCGCGCGGCACATCGACCGCCTGCTGACGGTGACGGAGGACGAGATCGCCGAGGCCGTGCGCCACCTGGTGCGTGCCCACGGCATCGTGGCCGAGGGGGCGGGCGCCGCGGCGTATGCGGCGGTGCTCGCGGGCAAGGTCGACACCGGCGGCGAGGACGGCCGCGTGGTCGCCGTCGTGTCCGGGCGCAACATCGCACTGGGCACCCTCGCCCGCCTGTTAGCCTGATCGCCCGTCCGGGTGATGGACCCACGTGCGTGAGTCGGCGGGCGAGCGCCGGCTTCCGGGAAGGACGTGAATGGCCGAGGGGGAGGGCGGCGTGCTGCGGTTGCGCGCGCCGAAGAACGCGATCGACCGGCGTGCCCGGCTCTGGTGGTGGACGCAGTGGGCGCTCGTGCTGGTGCCCGCGTTCGTGACGCTCGGCGTGCTCGCCGGGCTTCTCCCGCCTGCCCGGCCGTGGCTGCTGCTGGCCCTGGCGGTGAGCGCCGCCTGCGGTCTTCCGGCAGCCGTGCTGTTGCCGCTGTGGTGGTACCGCGTCCATCGCTGGGAGGTCACCGACGACGCCGTGTACACCCGCACCGGCCGGATCTGGCGGGAATGGCGAGTGGCACCGATGTCGCGCATCCAGACCGTCGACATCCAGCGCGGGCCGATCGAGCAGCTGTTCGGGCTCGCGACGGTCACGGTCACCACGGCGTCGGCGAAGGGCGCCGTCGAGATCCAGGGGCTCGACCACGACCTCGCCGCGGAACTCGTCGACCAGCTCACCCGGACCACGCAGGCCACTCCGGGTGACGCGACGTGACCACCGAGGGCGACGTCGTCCGGACCGAGTCGACCGGGGCCGGGTGGAAGCAGCTCGACCGCCGGACGATCGCGCTCACCGCGGTCCGCTGCCTGGGAGGCGGGATCGCCACCGCAGTCTCGGGCACCGTCTGGCTGAGCCGGGTGTTGCCGCTGGGCGATATCGTGCTGATCGCACTCTGCGTCACCGTCGCGCTGGTGGCCGGGGGAGCCGTCGTCGAACGCGTGCGCTGGGTCAGGACTCGCTACCGCGTGCTGCCCGACCGCTTCGAGTTGCGCAAGGGCATCGTCGTTCGCTCCCGCCGGTCACTGCAGCGCGACCGCATCCGCACGGTCGACATCACCGCGTCTCCGCTGCTGCGGGTCTTCCGCCTCGTGCGCGTGGACATCGGCACGGGCGAGCAGACGAGCGGCGACGGTGCGTCGCTGTCGCTGAACCCGGTGAGCCGGGCCGACGCCGAGTGGCTGCGGACGACGTTGCTGGATCGCGAGCGCACGGACGAGCCCACGGCCGCCGACGACGCTGTGCTGTCCACATTGGACATGTCGTGGATTCGCTACGCGCCCGTGTCGTTCGCGACACCGTTGTTGGGCACCGCGGCCTTCGGTGGCTTGCTGCAGGTCACGGAGTGGTTCGGCATGCAGAACGACGCGCTGAGGTGGGTGGGGCACCTGCTGGGCGCCCTGCCCGTCGTCGGCGTGCTCGTGCTCCTGGCGGTGGTCGCGATGATCGTCGGGGCGGTCGCGGCGACGGCCGTGTTCGTCGAGATGTGGTGGCAGTACCGCCTGAAACGCGAGCCCGGTGGCACGTTGCGCGTGCGCCGAGGCTTGTTGACCACCCGGTCGACCTCCGTGGAGGAACGGCGACTCCGCGGCATCGAGCTGGTGGAGCCCCTCGGCAACCGGCTGATGGGTGCGGCCAGGATCGACGCCGTCGCCACGGGGATGTCGCAGAGCGCGCAGGGCAACAACGGCGAGCACAACACGCTGCACCCCGCCGCCCCGCGCGAGCTGGTCGGCCGGGTCGGTGCGGCGGTGTTGCGGGAACCCGTCTCGCCCGTCGACAGCGTGCGGCTCCGGGCGCACCCGAGAGCGGCGCTCGGCCGTCGGATCCGCTGGGCGTTGATCGCGGTCGCGGCCGTGGTGCTCCCGCTGTTGGTCCTCGGGCTCGCGGTGACGTCCGTGCTGGTGCACCTCGCCTGGGTCGGCGCGGTCGTGCTGCTGCCGGTCGGCGTTGCGTTGGCGTTCGACGCGTACCGCAATCTCGGTCACGGCATCACGGGGCGCTATCTCGTCGCCCGGCACGGTGCGCTGCGCCGGGGCACGGTGGCCCTGCAGCGCGGCGGGGTCATCGGGTGGACCGTCCGGCAGTCGTTGTTCCAGCGCCGGAAGGGGCTGGTGACCCTCACCGCCACCACGGCGGCGGGTGCGCAGGGGTACTCGGCCTACGACGTCGACGAGCACGAGGGTCTCGCCTTCGCCGAGGAGGCCGTTCCGGGCCTGCTGACGCCGTTCGTGGAGCGCACCGCTCGCTGACCCCGCGTGTCGGTCCGTGCGGTTACTGTGGCCGGATGAGAACCGCCTTCGGTGCCGAGTTCGACGTCGTCGAGTGCTACCTGAACACGCCGACCGTGGGTGTTCCGCCGGTGCACGTCGCCGACGCCGTGGAGGAGTTCGTGCGGAACTGGCGCACGGGCGAGTTGCGCGCGGCCGACTTCGACGCGGTCGTGGACGAGACCCGCGAAGCCTTCGGGCGCCTCGTCGGGGTGCCCGGCGAGCGCGTGGCCGTGGGATCGGCCGCCTCACAGCTCGTCGGACTCGTGGCGCAGGGCGTGCCGGACGGTTGTCGCGTTCTGGTCGCCGAGGGCGAGTTCACGAGCGTGTCCTTCCCGTTCGCCGCGCAGGCCGACCGAGGCGTGAAGATCACCGAGGTGCCGTTGCGTGACGTGCCCGGAGCGGTCGCGGAGCACGACCTGGTCGCGGTCAGCGTCGTGCAGTCGGCCGGCGGGGCCGTGCTCGACGTGGAGGCGCTGAGGGCGGCCGCCGAGACGGCCGAGGTCCCCGTGCTGCTCGACGTCACCCAGGCCGCGGGCTGGATGCCGCTACGACTCGACTGGGCCGACTGGGTGGTCGGGGCCGGGTACAAGTGGCTGCTGGCGCCCCGGGGCGCGGCCTGGCTCGCCGTGCATCCGAGGGCGGCCGACCGCACCCGCCCCGTGGCCGCGTCCTGGTACGCGGGGGACGACCGGTGGAACAGCATCTACGGCCTGCCGCTGCGACTGGCCGACGGTGCGCGCCGATTCGACGTCTCCCCGGCCTGGCCCGCGTTCGCCGGTGCCGCCCCGGCGTTGTCCTACCTCGCGTCCCTCGATCTCGAGGCGGTGCGGGCCCACGGTGTCGCCCTCGCCGACCGGCTTCGGGTCGCGGTCGACCTTCCCGCGCAGGCCAGTCCCATCGTGGCGTTGTCGGCGCCGCGGGCCGTGGAGCGGCTGTCGGAGGCGGGGGTGGTCGCCAGTGCCAGGGCGGGACGGGCGCGGGTGGGATTCCATATCCACAACACCGGTGCCGACGTCGACCGGGTGGTGCGCGCGCTCGGGTGAGCGCCGACTACGGTCACGATCCGTGGCTGCACAGGAGCACAGACATGGAGTGACCGACACGGCACAGCTGCCGGCCGTCGGAGCGGACGGAGAGCCCGGCGGTGGTCCGGCACCGGCACGGCGGCCGGGTGGTCCCACACCTCTCGTCCTCGTGGCCGTTCTCGCGGGCGTGGCCGTGGTGGCGGGCCTGGTCTGGGGACTCGTCCGGGCCGGGGGCGGCGGCGGTGTGGTGGGCACGCCGGAAGCGGCGGTCCCGTCGTCGAACCCGTTGACCGACGGGACGTTCTCGTACGAGGTCGTGTCCGGACCGCTCGAAACGACCGACTGCAGCGGCAACTCCTACGGCGACATGATCGAGTGGTTCTCGCAGCACCCGTGCGAGAAGGTGATCCGCGGGCTCTACACCGTGCAACAGGACGAGGCGCGTGCGCTCGTGTCGGTCGTGCTGGTGGTGATGCCCGACGCGGCACAGGCCCAGCAGTTGAAGGCGGTGACCGACACCACCGGCACGGGCAACGTCAACGACCTCGTCCGCGACGGCACGGCCACGCTGCCCCGCGCACCGGTGGTCGCGAACGGCAAGTACCACTCCGAGGCCGACGGCCAGCAGGTGACCATCGTGGAGACCAACTTCTTCGGCGAGCACTCGGACGACGAGCTGCTCGCCGAGATCGCGGGCGACGCGGCCCGCCTGTCCGAACACCTGACCGCGGGCTGACCGGCGCGGGACCGGCGGGCGGGGCCGCCGATTCCGTCGTCAGTCCGCGGTGGTCTCCCGGCCCGGCAGCGGCGGGACGAGCGGTCGGAGCTCGGCCGCCTCGCGCCAGTGCACGCCCCGGGTGGCCGCGCTGACGAGGCAGTGGGCGGCGAAGGTGCGCACCGTCTTCTCGTCGGTCCGTTCGAGCACGCCGTGCCAGCCGGTCGCGGCGTCGGCCTCGGCGGTGGCGACGGCGCGCGCCGCGGAGGCCGCGTCGGTCACCGGATCCGCGAGCACGTAGGCGGGCTCGGCCGGGCGAGGGGTGCGCCCGGCGGACGTCAGCAGCCGTTCACACTCGTCGCGCCGCTCCAGGTGCGCGCGCTCGCCGCGGGCGATGCCGCCGTCGTAGTCGGCGTCGAGGAACGCCCGCACGAGGCTGTAGACCCAGACGGCCGCGTGTTCGGCGCCCAGCGCCCTCTGCAGTGCCTCCGCGGTGTCGTCCTCCAGCTCCGTCACCGACGTCACGTCGAGAGAGGGTTCGTCGGGTGCGGGACCCTGACCGAGTTCGAGGGCCGCCGCGCAGCCCGCGGCCACCGACCCCACCAGCCCGGCGCGGTGCCTCGGCAGGCCGGGGAGCAGGCCCAACGCGTCGTCCCGGGCCTGCGCCAGCGACGCCCAGACGTCACCACCCTGGTCCGCCTCGGGTGCGGCTCCTTCCTCGGGCACGGGGCGGTTCAGCCGTTCGACCTCCGCCCGTAGCGCCTTCGCGTGCGCCGCGCGCACGTCCGCCACCACGCTCACCGCGTCCCGGCGCTCGGGCGACCCCGTGGCGAGCTGCCTGGCGAGCTTCGCCTGCTCCTCGGCCTGCAACCACAGCGGGCGCAACGGGTCGGGCGCGTCGTCGTATCCGGACGTACACGCCGTGAGACCGGTGGTGGCCGGAACGGCCAGCGCGGTGAACGCGACGGCCCGCAGGAAGCTGCGCCTGTCGAGCCCGGATCTGCCGGATCGGGAAGTCACGTGTTGCATCCTGCCACCAGCCGACGACGCTGGGCGGGAGGTGGTCGGGGCACGATAAGCTGGACCACCATTTCAGAACAAGGACAACAGGGAGCTTCACGGTGCCCAACGAACTCGCCAGCAGGCTGGAGCCACTCGTGGCCGAAGCCGTCGGGGCCGCGGGTGTCGATCTCGATGCGCTGGACGTCCAACAGGCGGGCAGGCGCAAGCTGGTGAAGGTGGTGGTCGACAGCGACGACGGTGTCGAACTCGACCAGGTCGCGGAGATCAGCAGGGCGGTGTCTCAGGTGCTCGACCAGCACGAACACCTGATCGCGGGGGCTTACACGCTCGAGGTGACCTCGCCGGGGCTCGACCGGCCGTTGACCAAGCCGCGCCACTGGCGCAGGGCGCGGTTCCGGTTGGTCCGCGTCACTCCGCACGAAGGTTCCGCTTTCGTGGGCCGTGTCGGTGCGGAAAGCGAGGACTCGGTGCGCATACTGGTGGACAAGCAGATCCGCGACCTGCGCTACGCCGACGTACGCAAGGCCGTCGTGGAGGTCGAGTTCAAGCAACCGCCTGCCGACGAGCTCAAGCTGCTGGAAGACGATGGTTGCGGCAAGATCGGTGAAGGCACCGAAACGAAGGAGGAGTCGAGGTGAACGTCGACATCGCGGCGTTGCGCGCGATCGAAGCGGACAAGGACATCCCCTTCGAAACGGTGCTGGAAGCCATCGAGAGTGCGCTGCTGACGGCGTACAAGCACACCGAGGGGCACCAGCCGCACGCGAGGATCGACATCGACCGCAAGACCGGCTACGTGCGTGTGCTGGCCTACACGCTCGACGCGAACGGTGAGGTCGAGGAGGAGTGGGACGACACTCCCGAGGGCTTCGGCCGCATCGCCGCCGCCACCGCGCGTCAGGTGATCCTCCAGCGGCTGCGGGACGCCGAGCACGAGAAGACCTACGGCGAGTTCTCGGCTCAGGAGGGCGAGATCGTGGCCGGCGTCGTGCAGCGGGACGCGAAGGCCAACGCCCGTGGCATGGTGATCGTCCAGGTCGGCGACACCGAGGGTGTGCTCCCCGCGGCCGAGCAGGTGGCCGGTGAGAGCTACGAGCACGGCTCGCGGCTCAAGGCCTACGTCGTCGGTGTCGCCCGCTCGGCGCGCGGCCCGCAGATCACGCTGTCGCGTACCCACCCGAACCTCGTGCGCAAGCTGTTCGCCCTGGAGGTCCCGGAGATCGCCGACGGCACGGTCGAGATCACGGCCGTCGCGCGGGAGGCCGGGCACCGGTCGAAGATCGCCGTGCGCTCCACGATCCCGGGCGTGAACGCCAAGGGCGCCTGCATCGGCCACGTCGGTGCGCGGGTGCGCAACGTGATGAGCGAGCTCGGCGGCGAGAAGATCGACATCATCGACTACTCCGAGGACCCGGCTCGGTTCGTCGGGAATGCTTTGTCGCCCGCGAAGGTTGTGTCGGTGAGTGTGGTCGACGAACGGGCCAGGACGGCCCGGGTCGTCGTGCCCGACTTCCAGTTGTCACTGGCGATCGGCAAGGAGGGGCAGAACGCCCGGCTCGCCGCCCGACTCACCGGTTGGAAGATCGATATCCGCAGTGATGCGGCTCCCGATCCGGCCGAGTCGAGCGTGAAGAGGCATCCCGCGGCGACCGGTTCCGCCGACTGATCGACCAAGGTCTAAACTGGGTTGTGGTGCGACACCCACAGCCGACTTCGACGCGACGTACGGACGAGACCTCGCCGGTCCGTCTGTGTGTCGGGTGTCGGCAACGGGAGTCGATCGGCGCGTTGTCCCGCGTTGTCGCATCGGACGGGCGGTTGGTGGTCGACGAACGTCGGCGACTGCCGGGCCGTGGAGCTTGGTTGCACCCGCACCCGGACTGCCTGTCCAAGGCCGAGCGGCGGCGGGCGTTCCCTCGGGCCCTTCGGGTTAAGGGGATGCTCGACACCAGCAGCCTGCGGCATCATGTGGAACGGCACACCGAGAGTAAGGCGGGCGTGGATTTGCCGCGCCCGGAACGGACAAGGAAGCAGGTCGACCCGTCATGAGTCAGCCGTGAAGCTGAAGCCATGAACGCGCGACGATAGGACGAGGTCTGCGGGTTTCGCCGCCAGACCTCACCAGTTGAGGAGAGCAGTGGCAGGCAAAGCCCGCGTACATGAGCTCGCGAAAGAGCTCGGTGTCACGAGCAAGGAAGTACTCGCCAAGCTGAAGGAGCAGGGCGAGTTCGTGAAGTCCGCGTCATCGACGGTCGAGGCGCCCGTCGCCCGACGGCTGCGTGACGCATTCTCGAGCAAGGACGGCAAGCAGGCCGAGAAGTCGTCCGGCAAGGATCGGGGCCCGGCTCCGAAGCCGGCACCGTCGGCTCCGTCGGGTCGTGGCGTGCCCGCGCCGAAGCCGGCGCCGCCGCAGCGGCAGCAGTCGGCGCAGCCGGCGCAACCGGCGCAGCCCCAGTCCGCACCGGCCCAGCAGGGCCAGCCCAAGCCCGGCCAGTCGCAGGGCCCGAAGCCGGGTCCGCGTCCCGGGCCGCGGCCGGGGCCCGCGCCCAAGCCCGCCGAGCAGGCTCCGGCCGCGAAGGCGAAGGATCAGGGCTCGGTCGTTCCGCCGAAGCCGCAGGGGCCGAAGCCCGGTCCGAAGCCGGGTCCTCGTCCTCCGCGGGTCGGCAACAACCCGTTCGGCGTCGGTTCGGGTTCGCCCGCGCCGAGGCCCGCACCGCCGCGTCCCGGCGGTGGACAGCAGGGTGGCGGTCAGCGTCCCGGTGGCGACCGGCCTGGTCCCCGTGGCGGTGCCCCCCGGTGGCAACCGCCCGAGCCCCCGGCAACATGCCGCCGCGTCCGAACCCC